>PEWA01000043.1:888-18765 GCA_002780135.1 Candidatus Shapirobacteria bacterium CG06_land_8_20_14_3_00_40_12 | reverse complement strand
CATATATTCCCTTCTTAAATTGCGCCGTGCTGATTGTCCCCATAGATTGTATTGTAACACCAAAAAAAATCCCAGAGCATGCTTTTTAGAGGAGCCACCCCGGGATCTTCGTGTACTATATCAAAATACTATAAATAGGTCAACAATACGGCACAATTACACACCCATCTCTATTTCTCTAATAAATTGATTCACCCCATACGCCCACGAACCGTTAGAGCTCGGACAATATTTCTTCATAATCTCCTCAGCGGTCATATATCCTTTATTAAAATATTCTCTTTTCAGATACTCGGCAAAGCTCTTTAGCGCCAGCTCATAATTTCCAAACCGGAGAGTCCCTTTTTTGTGAATCCCGTATCCCCAACAATTGAAAGAATTAGGGGGAATTTTTTTACACAAATTCGACTCTTGTTGGGCAATTGCCAGTATCCAATAATATTCAAAATTGTAAGTGTCTGATAATTCCAAAATCAGCTTAGAGTAAGGTAGAAGGGGGGAGTGATATTTCATCAAATATCCCTCAATCAAACCCAATCTAGCGTCCTTGGCTACCAGGCCTTCCTTAATCATCGCCTCTTTTTCAAAAATATTTCCTGAAATCTTTTCAGCCACTATTTGGCCTTCCTGACTCTGATATCCGCTTACCAATGTCGGTTTAGTTACATTTCGCCATTTCGTCCACCACCAAACTTCAGCCAATAAAAGTATAACCAAATTCACTCCAATCACTGAAACAAATACTAAACGTACCACAAAATTAAAATCTTTTTTCATAAACTTCTACCTTTATGCTATCATAGCCTGCACATGGCCACAAACATAAAATTGGACTCTTCTCCGGACAAATCTTTTACCTTAAGCTTCACCGTTACCGCTGCTGAAATCTCTTCTGAAAAAGAATTGATTCTTAAATACATTGCTTCCAGTTTTGAAAATAAGGGGTTTCGCAAAGGTAAGGCTCCGATTAGTATTGTCGAACCTCAAACATCTCCAGAAAAATTACTGGAAGAAATTATTAACTCCCTTTTGCCCAAGATCTATTCCCAGACCATTACCAAACACCAATTAAAACCGGCTACTTCCCCAACTATTAAAATCAAAAATCCTCCTTTTACCCTTAATAAAGATTGGGAAATTGAATTAAATGGAGCCCAAATTCCTGACATTTCTATCAACCCAAAGTTTTTTACTGAAATCAAAATTATAAACCAAAACAAGGATCAAGACCTTAATAAAAAAACTGATGAAATTCTAAAGAAACTTATCGAGTTTTCCCGGGTTACCTTGGCCAAATTAATCATTGACAATGATCTTAACCGTAAACTAGCCGACCTGGTTGATCAAACCCAAGCTGCCGGGATCACAATCGATTCTTATCTTAAAAACCGAAACCAGAGTTTGGAAGATTACAAAAAAGAAATGTCTTTGCGAATTTCCGATGACTGGACCCTAAATTTAGCCATCAGCCAAATTGCCGCCGATAATAAAATTGTTCCGCTTCCCGCTGAAATCGAAGTTCTGGTTAAAAAAAATCCTGAATTATCCTCAAACCCCTCTTTGGTTTCCTACCTATTAACCCAACAAAAAGTTATCGACTTCTTACTGACTCAATAACAATAGTAAACTGTCTTATAATCTGATATAATTCCTTTCTATGGCAAGTGGGTATATCTCTAAAAACGATTCTAAAAATAATAAATCGAAAATTGGTGTTTTAAGTAACGAAATTCTTAGCGACTCTCGGTCGGTACCTAAAACTCCACAAAAACTAACTCTACGTGGAATTTTGGGTCTAAACCAACCGGTGGAAATCAATTCCGCCGCGACAGGGTGGACAAAGGAAAACCTTGGTATATCTGATCTTTCCCGACAGGAAATGGTCCTCCTTGATAACCGTCAAAAAGAATTGGAAAAGGCTATTGCCGAACTTCAGGCAGAATTAAAAAGTTTGGTTTCCGCTTCCGAAGGAATCGGCACCCAAATCGAAAATGCAGTTTTGGAAAACATCCCCGAAGTCTCTGAATATCAGGTCTCCTTTTTAAAACGGCTCAAAAACCTTATTGTCGGCTTTCGTAAAAATCTCAATCAAGCCTCTGCTTGGCTTGAGTGTTTTAATACTAAAAAGAAAAAGAAAAATTATTTCTGGAGCATGGCCAAGGATAAAAAGAAAGGTGGTGAAGCCTACATGTTCAGTGACGAACACTCCGCCGCCAGAAGTGTGGCTTGATTTTGCTATAATTCCCTCATCGAATCTGCCTGCCCGCAATCGCTGAAGCGATAGCTTCTGCAGGCGGGTAGCTCAGTTTGCTTTATAATTCGCATTAACAACCCGAATCTGTAGCTCAGTTGGTTAGAGCGCCTCATTGACATTGAGGAGGTCAGAGGTTCAAGTCCTCTCAGATTCACCAAATTCGTTCTATAATTCATCAATGTCTAATCCGAATAATTTAATAAAAATCCGTCACAGCACCGAACATGTTCTGATGCAAGCTATGGTTCGCCTCTACGGGATGGATAAATTTTATATGGCCATGGGTCCGGCCACTGACGATGGTTTCTATTTCGATTTCGAACCACTCCAAGATCTTAAGGTTTCCGAAGAAGATTTTCCCAAAATCGAAGCCGAAATGCAAAAAGTCATCAATGAAAATCAACCGATTATCAGAAAAGAAGTTAATCTGGCTGAAGCCAAAAAAATTTTTTCCTATAATCCCTACAAAACGGAGTGGCTTGATTCCATTACCAATCGTGGTGAAAAAATAATTCTTTATATTAACGGTGACAATGAATTGGTTGACCTTTGCGCTGGCCCTCACGCCAAATCAACAGGTGAAATCAAGGCCTTTAAACTTTTATCCGTTGCCGGCGCTTATTGGCATGGGTCAGAAAAAAACAAAATGCTTACCCGCATCTACGGCACCGCCTTTGAGTCAAAAGAAGAATTGGAAAAATATCTCTGGAAAATCGAAGAAACCCAGAGACGTGACCATCGTAAATTGGGAAAGGAACTGGATTTATTTACGTTTTCTGAATTAGTTGGTAGCGGCTTTCCTCTCTATACCCCCAAAGGCTCCTTTCTTCGCCGAACCGTCAACGACTACGTTGAATCAACTCAAGCCCAACAGGGTTACACCCAAGTCTGGACTCCTCAAGTAGCCAAAGCCAAACTATTTCAAATATCCGGTCATTACGACAAATATAAGGATTCTATGTTTCGGGTTGTCAGCAACTATAGCGACGAGGAATTCTTTCTCAAACCTATGAACTGCCCTCAACATACCCAAATTTACGCCAGTCAACCCCGAAGTTATCGCGACCTCCCTCTTCGATACACCGATTTCGCCATGCTCTATCGTGATGAAAAACCCGGAGAACTTAACGGCTTGGCTCGAGTCCGTGCCTTTTCCCAAGACGATTGTCACATTTTTTGTCGGGAAGATCAGGTCGACGCCGAAGTTGATATTGCCCTTTCCATGATCAAAACAATCATGGATACTTTTGGTCTAAAATATCGTTATCGTCTGTCCACCCGTGATCCGGAACATCAGGAAAAATATATTGGTGACCCAAAACAATGGGACAAGGTAGAAAAGTGGGCTGTAGAAATCATGAAACGTAATCAAATTGACTATTTCGATGGCCCCGGTGAAGCCGCTTTTTATGCTCCCAAAATGGACCTCATGGCTACAGATGCTCTTGGCCGGGAATGGCAATTATCGACCGTCCAGATTGATTATTTTATGCCTGAAAGATTTAAATTGGAATACACCGATCAAGAGGGTAAAAAAACCAGACCAATTATGCTCCACCGTGCCATTATTGGTTCACCGGAAAGATTTTTAATGATATTAATCGAGCACTATGCCGGAGCTTTCCCGGTCTGGCTTAGCCCGCTTCAGGCCAAAATTATTCCCATCACTGATGCTCAACACGGCTATGCCAACCAGGTATTAGCCAAACTCAAAGAGCAGGGAATTCGGGTGGAAATTGACGACCGCTCCGAAAAAATGCAAGCCAAAATTCGCGACGCTCAAATGGAGAAGATCCCCTATATGTTAATTATTGGTGCCAAAGAAGTAGGAACAGACTCATGTGTCTGTTCAACATCTATGATTTCGGTCCGTCAACGCGACGGTCAAGATCTTGGCGCTTTGAATGTCGATAGCTTTTTGGCCAAAATTAAGGAACAAATTACCACTAAATCCCTAAATCTGATAAAATAAACCCCATGTATCCTCAAAAACCTTTTGCCCCCCGCTATCGGATTAATCAGTACATTACTGCCCCGGAAATTCGCTTAATTGACGAAGATGCCAAACAAATCGGTGTCATATCCCGTGACGAAGCCTTCAAACTTTCCCGTGAATCAGGCCTGGATCTTATCGAAATTGCCCCCAAAGCCGTGCCTCCGGTGGTTAAATTAATTGAATTTTCCAAATTCAAATATCAGGAAGCCAAAAAACAAAAAGCCGAAAAACAGGGAATTAAGGGTGGTGAAACCAAAGAAATTCAAATGACTCCCTTTATCGGAGCCGGAGATTATGAAACCAGGATAAAAAGAGCCTCTCAATTTTTATCTACTGGAAATAAAGTCAAAATCAGTATAAAATTCCACGGTCGTCAAATTCAGAAACCGGAATTTGGCCACCTTTTACTAAGCCGGTTTATCAAAGATTTAAACGACACTACTCCGGTCACTCCTGACACCGAAGCCAAACTAATCGGTAAAAGGCTTTTACAAACCCTATCCTCCTCAAAAGGAAAAAACAAAAATGAGAAAACCAAATCGTAAACACAAAGTAACCAAATCAGTCAGAAACCGTTTTGAAGTTACCAAAAACGGTAAAGTTTTGCGTCGCTCCTCATTTAACCGTCATCTTCGCCGCAAAAAATCCAAAAAACAATTACGACGGCTCAAAGGCAAAAAACCGGTTCTCGGCCGTTTCGCTACAAAAGTTAAGAAAATTTTAGGTTTAGCCTAAAAATTTTATCCCCGATCTAATCGGGGAACCAAAAATAATAATTTATTAAAATAGATTCCCGCTTTTGCGGGAATGACAACAAAAACATATGAGAGTCAAAACCGGCACTGTCCGCCACGCCTTCCACAAAAAAGTTCTCCAGGCCGCCAAAGGTTACTGGATGACCCGCCACAAGCGCTATAAAGTCGCCGCCGAAGCCGTCTTGCATGCCGGTCAATATGCCTACAACGGCCGTCGTCTTAGGCGCCGGGATCTGCGCAAACTTTGGATTATTCGCCTTAACGCTGCTCTTAAAGAATTTTCCCTAAGTTACTCCAAATTTATCAATCTGGCCAAAAACGCCAAAATGGTCTTAAATCGAAAAATGCTTTCAGAATTGGCTATCAATGACCCCACCGTCTTTAAATCAATCGTTAATTCTGTTTCTACCTTTAAAAAATAAAAGCGGGATTTATTTAACACATAAACCCGCTTAGGCGGGTTTTTTAATAACCAAAATAAATAACAAAAAATAAAATATAATATATCAGTAGAGACGCACGATCGCGCGTCTCTACAAAAAATAATCATGGACAATCTATCAAAAATACAATCCGAGTCCAAAACCAAAATCAAAACCGCAACTACCTCTGCCGAGTTGGAAAAAGTCCATATTGAACTTCTTGGCCGTCATGGCCTTCTTCACAAATTATTCTCTGATATCAAAAATCAACCCGATCCCAAAGCCTACGGCCAACAACTAAATCGACTAAAAAATGAAATTGAGGAATTAATAAATAAAAAATCGTTATCAGTAGAGACGCACGATCGCGCGTCTCCACAAAAAAATAATAAAACAGTTTTTTCTCTTCCCAAACTGGGCCACCTTCATCCCATCACCATCACCGAACGCCAATTAAATGAACTTTTCCGGAAACTTGGCTTTTCCCTTTATGATGGTCCCGAAATCGAAACCGATGAATATTGCTTTCAACGTCTAAACGTTCCTATTGACCATCCTTCGCGAGAAATGCAGGATAGTATTTATATTCATGAACCTGAACATCTACTTCGTACCCAAACCTCAAGTATCGAGGCCAGATTATTGACCCAAGAAAAGCCACCTTTTAAAGCCGCTTTTCCTGGACGTACTTATCGTAACGAAAAAGTCACTAAAAGCAATCACTTCATCTTCCATCAATACCAAGGTGTGGCAGTTGATAAAAACATAACCCTTAAAGACGCGATTGGTACTTTTAACACTCTTTTTAAGGGCCTCTACGGTAATGATGTCCATGCCCGTTACCGTTGCAAATATTATCCCGAAGTTGAACCCGGAATGGGATTTGATTTGGAATGTTTTTCTTGCCATGGTGCCGGCTGTTCTATCTGTAAAGGAGCTGGTTGGATTGAGATGGGTGGAGCTGGTATTATCCACCCTAAAGTTCTGACTATGGCCGGAATTGATCCAAAAATCTGGCGCGGTTTTGCTTTTGCATTAGGTCTCGATCGTTGGGTTATGGCTAAATTTAATATTAAGGACATAAGAACACTTTTAGGCGGAAATTTAGCCTATAAACCAAATGAACCATAACCACTGTCATTCCCGATCTAATCGGGAAACTAAAAATAAAATAAATTATTTATTATGAAAATTATCTATTCTCATCTCAAAACCTGGCTACCCGATTTAGCTATCGATGCTAAAAAACTCCGCGACGATCTCACTCTCATCGGCCACTTTTCCTCCGGCTACGAAGAAATCGACAGCGAAATTATTCTCGACCTGGAAATCCGTCAAAACCGGGCCGACTGTTTGGGCTATTACGGCATTGCTCGTGATTTGGCTGTTTTTTATAAAATCAATCTGGTGCTGCCTCAGATAAATACCATAAATTACTCCAACACCCCTGTTCCTATTACCATCTCTTCACCCGATGTCCACCGAATTCAGGCAACCTCTATTTCCAACATAAAAAACTCCCTGCCTCCCGACTGGCTTATCAGGTTCCTCAAACTTCATGACATCAATTCTATTAATACCCTTGTCGACTTAACCAATTTCATTATGTTGGAGTGGGGGATTCCCTGTCACGCTTTTGACACCAACAAATCAACCAAACTAATTTGGGAAAATAATCAAAGATATTCCGAATTTATTTCGCTAGATGGCACTAAAATTAAACTCCAACCCCAAAATCTGGTTATTTCTGACGGAAAAGAAGTTTTGTCTCTATCTTTCATCGGTGGCCAAAATTCCGGCATCAATCTTGACACCACTGATTCTATATTGGAAATGGCCGTTTATAACCGTTCCCGCGTTCGAAACGACTCCCGAAGCCTCAAAACCATCACCGAAGCCTCTATTCGATTGGATAAAGAACTGGATACTGAAACCATCCCGCTGGCTTTTTCTCATCTAATTTCGTTAATCTTGAAGCATTGCCATGCTATCGTCAGCGGTAAACTTCTTGATGTTTATCCCGTCAAAATACCCCCCCTTCCCATCGCTTTCGATTCCCAAAAACCATCGCTTTATGCCGGTATTGATATTCCTCAAAACGACACATTAAAACGTCTGGGTTGTACCATCAAAAACAATTTAATTACTCCGCCGTCTCTTCGAAAAGATCTGACCATTGAAGAAGATTTAATTGAAGAAATTCTTCGTTTTTACGGCTACAACAAAATTCCCACCGATCAACCCGTCGATCCCACCCCGCTTCCCGACATTACCCCACCGATTCTTTATTTAATCGAAAAACTCAAAGACGATTTAGTCGCCCTCGGCTACGATGAAGTCCGCTCCTGGCCTTTAGTTCGTCATTGCGAGGAGCCATGCGACGCGGCAATCTCTACCCAAAACTCAATCAATTCCGATTATCCCTATTTGCGTCAGTCAATAATTCAATCCCTCCAAAACCAATATTTTCAATACGAAAAATATAAATTAATTAATCAAAAGTTTTATGAAATTGGCAAAATATTTTCTCTAGAAAACGGCCAATATATCGAAAAATATGCTCTGGGAATGTATAACTCTGATTCGGAAGAACTTAGTAGAGACGCGCGATCGTGCGTCTCTACCGATAAAATAAAATTAGACGGCTCATTCGCCCAAATCATTCTCGACGATCTCCCCAAGCCCGATAAATATATTCCCCAAATTATTAACAACACCGCCATCGAATTAACTTCCCAAATCATCACTCTTGACGCCAATGTTAGCTATGATTCACCCCAAGATTCAACCAAATTAATCGAAAAATACACTTCTCTGATTGATCCAAGTATTCTCTGGTCCATCGAAATTGCCGACATCTACCAAAATCGCTACACTTTTCGTGTTTCCTATTACAACTGCGATGCCTTAACCGCCAAAAAAGTCCACCTAAATACTTTTAATTTAAATTAGCAATCTTCTTCGGGAACTGCTAACTAAGTAGTCAAAAGAAATATATCCCTATCTTAGACAATAAAACTACATCAATCTATGTCGGAATAGCACTTGGGGTGGCAGTTGGACTAATTATTACCGGCGTAATTGTCGGTAAAGATGTCGGAGTTGGGATGGGAGTTTGGGTCGGCGTCGGACTCGGCGTCCAATCCCAAGGCTTATTCACTCCGATTTTAATCTCTCTTTCAGCCGAATTCCCGTCTTTATCCGTAGCTTTGACTTTTAGGGTATACAATCCGTCAACCAGATTCAATTTAGTTTCATAGGGCCGCTCCATCCAAACTTTATTTTCCGCTCCGTTAACCCACAACTTAACTTCGGTAATTTTTTTTAGCGAAGAGGTGCTGACTTTGACATCAAACTCATTACCTTGAGTCGAGTGGTCTCCCGGATTATCAAAGTTAACCACCACCTGCCCTCCGCCACGGCAAAAATCAGCAGGTGGATTATATTTATCTTTATCCGATTGCTGACTAATCCAATTATTTATCCCATCTTGCCACCTATTCTTACCATCAGTTGACACCGGATCATCTTCGATAAACCTAAAATACTCTTTCTCGTCAAAACTTCCATTAGCCACGTCCTCCGGTGGTGATAACCCGGCCCTATCTTTGCATATTTTTAATTTTAAATGAATCGGATCCGGACCATTTGGTTGAGTCCCGTCAATGAAATATTCAGGTCGGGACGGATACCCGTCGTGGGCCGCATATCCCGAAACCCGATCTACTTCTAAATTTGCCATTTTATCCGGAATGGGAAAATCTTGCTTATTCCGTTGTGGCAATATTGATAACATAATCCGTCGCCAAATCGGGGACGCTCCCGAAACCCCCGAAGCTACTTTACTCATAGGTGAATTATTATTATTACCTACCCAAACCACCGATAATAAGTTAGGAGTCCAACCGATGGTCCAATTATCCCGTTTATCATTGGTTGTTCCTGTTTTTACCGCTACCGAATAATTGGGAATAGATAGATTATTGACTGCTCCAAAAGTAATCTCCCGAGCAGAATTGTCAGATAAAATATTTGAAATTATAAAAGCCTCTTGCGGAGTCATCACTGCCATGCCGGGGACCGGTCTGTATTCTTCCAGTGTCTGACCTTTGGCATCTTCCACTTTTAATACCCCCACCGGCTCCACTTTTCTACCCCCATTAGCAAAAGCACAATAAGCCATCCCCATATCAATCATTCGCACATCGGCTCCGCCCAAAGTCACCGACAAACCATATCGCCGTAAGTTTTCTGCAGTCGGCTCCAGTGTTGATAAACCCATTTCATAGGCCTGTTTCATCATATTGGGTAACCCCACTCTAGCCAACATTTTTACCGCGGTTGTATTTATTGAATTACCCAAAGCTTGGCGTAAACTTAATGAGCCTAAAAATTTACCGGTATAGTTTTGAGGGGAGTAATCCGGCTGCCCCCCAACTCCGGGAAAAGTCACCGGTGTGTCCAAAATTAAAGACGCTGCTGTATAACCTTTTTTTATGGCCGTTAAATAAGTAACTGGTTTTATGGCTGATCCTGGTTGACGCAAAGCCTGAGTCACCACATTAAATTTACCGTCAGTTTTAGTCGAAGAGTAATCCCGACTTCCCACCATCGCCAATACCTGACCATTACTTGGATCTATCACCATCGCCGCCCCGTTGGTAAAACCCAATTTCTCCCCCTTGTCCACTTCCTCGCTAACAATTTTTTGGGTTTCTTTTTGAATTTTTAAATCCAAAGTAGTAGTAATTTTTAATCCCCCGCCTTCTACTGCATCTTCTCCATATTTCGCCGACAGCTCATCTTTTATCCAAAAAATAAAGTGTGGGGCCAAAAGCTGATTTTTATTTTCAAAAAATTTGTAATTTGAAACTTCCAACATAGTTTCTTTTTTTTGATCCGGGGTTATGTAGCCATCTTCCATCATCCTTGTCAACACATGTTCACTTCGGGCAATATACGCCGTCGGAGTCCGGGAAAACGGGGAATAAACATTGGGACGTTGCGGTAACCCAGAGAGTATTACCGATTCAGCGAAAGTTAAATCCGCTACTTTTTTGTTAAAATACTGCTCACTACCTGCCCCCACTCCCCAAGCCGAACCCCCGTAGGGGGCCTCGTTTAGGTACATCAACAAAATTTCATCCTTTTTATATTTAGCCTCAATTTGAACCGCTAAAATAAACTCTTTTATTTTCCGGGTAATGCTCACTTCCGAAGTCAGTAAAACATTTTTTACCAGTTGTTGAGTTAAAGTTGACCCTCCGGTTAATTTATGAAAATAAAAAATATTTTTTATAATCCGTAATGGGGTTAACGGATCAAAACCCTGATGTTTATAAAACTCTTTATCCTCTACCGCAATAGTTGCCTTTTTCAAAAATTCCGGTATATCAACCCAGCTCACCGGCGTTCTTTTGGCATCCTTATAAACATCGTAAATTAATTCCCCGTTTCGGTCATATATCCTACTGGTAAACCCTTCCCGTCTAACTACTTTTAAGGGACTTGGTAAATCTTTGGAAAACCAAACAAAAAGTCCTAAAATTCCCAGCAACATTACTCCGGTTGCTATCAATAACAACCAAAAAAAATGATACCAACTTATTTTTTTTATTAAACGGTGCCAAAAACAACTTAAATAAATTTTTGTCATTTAATCAATATCCCCAAAAAGGGGATCATCCCCGACAGAAGTAGCGCTAATGTTGCCATAGCTAAAATAATGGTTCTTATTTGTTTCTTTTTAAGATGTATTAGTCTCATTAAATAATGATAACATGGGAAAATGAAAAGCCTCAGTACCCTCACTGGCATCGGCCCAAAAACAGAAACGTATTTAAATAAACTGAAAATTTCTACTCCCAAAGACTTGCTCTTTCATTTTCCCTATCGCTATCTTGATTTCACCCACATTACCAAAATAAAAAACTTAATACCCGACACTTTAGTGACCATCAAAGGGACACTTATTTCCTTCCAAAACATTTTCACCCGTCAAGGCCTTAATCTTCAAAAAGCTAAATTAATTGACGATACCGGAACTATTGACTTACTCTGGTTTAACCAACCTTATTTGTCAAAAACACTCAAAATTGGCTTTCCTGTTGGCATTGCCGGACAGGTTGGTCTTTTTCAAAACCGGCTCACCCTAATTTCCCCCCGGATCAGTGCCAGCGCTACCGGTAAAATTCTGCCAATTTACCCTACAACTGCCCACCTTAGTTCAGCTAATCTTTGGAAAATTATTACCTCAAATTTATCCTGCCTTCTAAGTGATATCGTTGACCCTCTCCCTCAAAAAGTTCTTAAAGATTTTTCTCTAATGGCCCTTCAGGCCGCTCTTAAAGAAATTCATCTACCCGGCTCAATTAAGTTGTTAAATATCGCTCAAAAACGCCTTAAAATCAACGAATTTCTATCCATCTTAGCTTTTAGTCACCACCAAAAAACCGAAATTCAAACCTTATCTTGTGCCTTTACTTTAAAAAATATTGCCAAAATTAACACTTTTATCAAAAATTTACCTTTCAGCCTTACTCCCTCCCAACAACTTGCCTGGAAGGAGTTAAAAAATGACCTTCTGCTCTCAATTCCCTGTCACCGTCTTCTCAGCGGCGACGTCGGTTCAGGAAAAACCATTATTGCCCTCCTGGGTTGTTATCTCAATCATTTAAATGGTTATCAAAGCCTATATCTGGCTCCCACTGAAATTTTGGCTCATCAACATGTTTTGACTTTTAAAAAATTTTTACCTAAAATTCCCATTTTTCTCTTAACCTCCAAAAACAAACCAAAAAATATCCCCAAAAATGCCATTATCATTTCTACTCACGCCGCCCTTTATCAACCTCAAAACTTTTTTAACCGCCTGGCCTTTGTCGTAATTGACGAACAGCACAAATTTGGGGTTGATCAACGTAACGCATTCAATCAAAAAAATCTCTTTCCCCACACCTTAACTATGACCGCCACCCCCATTCCCCGAACCCTATCCCTGACTCTCTTGGGCCATCTCGACCTCTCCCGGCTGGAAACTCTACCTGACCGTAAACCAGTCTCTACCTTTTATATTCCAACAAACAAAATTTCTGCCTGCTACCAATGGTTAGAAAAACACATAGATGAAACCCAGCAACAAGTCTTTTTTGTCTGTCCGTTTATTGACAACTCCGAAACCTTAACTGAAGTTAAATCCGTCAAAACCGAACTTAACAATTTAAAAACCGTCTTTCCTCAATTTAAACTCGAACTTCTTCACAGCCAAATCTCGGCCAGTCAAAAAGATAAAATAATTACCGATTTTATCAATAAAAAAATTAATATTCTGGTAACCACTCCCGTCATTGAAGTTGGTATTGATATTCCCAATGCCACTGTCATGGTAATCGAATCAGCCGACCGTTTCGGTCTCGCCTCTCTCCATCAACTTCGTGGCCGCGTCGGCAGAAGTGATAAAAAGTCTTATTGTTTTCTTCTCTGTCAACAACCCTCATTGCTTGCCCAAAACCGTCTTTCTTTTTTAGAAAAACACCACGACGGTTTAAAGATTGCCGAATATGATCTTAAAAATAGGGGACCAGGCGTTCTCTATTCCACTCTCCAACACGGTTTTCCCTCACTTAGTTTAGCCACTATTGACGATGTTGATATTCTTTCTCTTTCCCAAAAGATATTTGAGAACTTAAAAAAAATTCCGGAATTTGACATCGTCAATTTAATCACCTGTTCAACTAATACAAAAGTTACCATAAATTAGTTATAATAACCCCATGACAGCACTTCCAAAACATTGGCCCTCATCCCGTCGCCAAGGCCGACGCCGAGCCACCCAAACCGGTCCCAAGTTAGCTTCCACTACTACCTGTAAACATTGTGGTCAGGTCAAACGCCCTGGCTTTCTTTGTCAAAACTGCCATCTGTGAAAAGTAAACTTGACCCTCGTCATCAAAAAAGAATCGGTTTATTTAGATATCTTTTTGCCTGGGAATCGACCAAAACTATACCTAATCCCAAAATTACCAAAATTCTCTCCAAAATCTCTGAAATTGATGCCGTTATCACCCTTCACGCACCTAAGTGGCCGGTCGATAAAATCAACCGGGTCGATCTCTCTGTTCTGCGCCTTGCCATTTTTGAACTGCTTTTTTCCCAAGCTTCCGTTCCCCCAAAAGTTATCATTGATGAGGCCATCGAAATCGGCAAAGAATATGGTAATGAATCATCTGGTTCTTTCATTAACGCCGTTTTGGGTTCAATATTAAAAGATAAACATGACATCTCAAAAACCTGACCCAAACCAGCTTCAAAAAATCCTTAAAATTAAATTCAAGGATCCGTCTCTTCTTAACCAGGCTTTGGTTCACCGAAGTAGCCTAAACGAATCCAAAAATAAATTTTCCGAATCAAATGAAAGGTTTGAATTCTTGGGTGATGCCGCTCTGGAACTTTGGTCATCAACTATCCTTTTTTCTAGGTTTCCGAAACTAGCCGAAGGTGAATTAACCAATCTTAGAAGTCTCATTGTTCGTACCGAAAATCTGGCTCAAGTCGCCACTGATTTAAATTTAGGTGCTTTTCTTTACCTCAGTCGGGGTGAAGAAACTCATGGCGGTCGTCTCAATGTCTCTATTTTAGCTGATAGTCTTGAAGCCTTAATCGGTGCTCTGTATCTTGATCGGGGCTTTTTGGCCACCGGTAAAATACTTGACAAGATTTTTGCTCAAAGCATTAAAAATCTCTCTTCTAAAACCCACTATAAAGATCCTAAGAGTTTATTTCAGGAAATCGCCCAAGCCAAAGTTGGTACCACTCCTCAATATCAAATCATTTCCGAAACCGGCCCTGACCACGACAAAATATTTGAAGCCGGAGTCTATGTTGCCAATAAATTAATTACCTCCGGCACCGGCAATTCGAAACAAAAAGCCGAAGAAGCCGCCGCTATTAATGCCATTAAGTTATATTGAAAATAAGGCAAATTAGAAATTAGAAATTAGAAATTAGAAATTTTACGGTATAATTCCTCCTATGCTCAAAATAAAACTAAAACCAAACGGTAAAATCCATCAACGCTCCTTTAGGATTGTGGTAGCCGAAGACCGCAGTAAAAGTGATGGCAAATTCATTGCTGATCTTGGCTTTTACACCCCCCAAACCAAAACTTTATCCCTAAATAAAGAAAAAATGACAACTTGGATTAAAAACGGAGCCCACCTAACTACCGGGGTTGATAAGTTGTTAAATCCCGACAAATATCCTAACAAAATTAAATTGAGCCAGGCGAAATCCGCCTCCGGTGGAAAGAAACCGATGGTCAAATCAGAACCAAAAGTCGAAAAAACTACCTCTGAAACAAAAACTTAATATGACCACCATTCAAGAAAGCGCGGAATATTTAATTAAATCTATTCTCCCTGAAAATGCTAACGTTTCCGTAAACTGCCGAAATGATGGCGATACCACCATCATTGAGATTACCGCTTTGCCGGAATATATCGGTCAGCTTATTGGCAAAGAAGGTAAAATCATCAAATCTATCCGATCCCTCCTGAATTTATCCTTCCCCGCCGTCAAATATCTTCTGGAAATTAAGGAGTAAAAAAGGGATCGCTTCTCTCATAGGATTTGTACTGTCCTCCTACTCCTCCCGGGCTCTCCGCTTCAAAAGCTTTATATTCTTTAATTTTTGACAGCAAGGCCGTTTCCTCGTTTTTCAAAGTCATCTCTGCCAAACTTAAAGATTCAATTTTTATTTTTGTCGATATCGGCTGAAAATAAGCTGACACCGCAACTTCAATAATTGCCACTTGTCCGTTTATTTTTAAATCAAAGCTATCAATCGATAACACCGGTAAGTTTCTTTCAAGTCCCCGGATCAATTCCAAATACTTCCCCCTATCTCCGCTTAGCGTCAATTGTACCGGTACTTTTTCGTAATCCACTGCTACTTGTTTTATATCCTGTTTTTTGACATCACCCATACTGACTGAAAAGTCGCTTACCTGAAAACCGGCAGATTCCGCCACTTTTTGAATAATTTTCACCAACAAATATGAGTTTTTCTGGGGCATTACCCCACTGCTTAATAAACTAGCGTTTGAATTCAATTCATCTTGGTCAACTGACAAGAAATACATCCTTTTATTCATTACTTCAGCGGTACTCTTTTTAACATCCTTTACCTGTCCGACAATTTTCTCTATTTCAGAAATTTTGGGAAATATCACCCCGAAAAATGTTAATAATAGTGCCGTTACCACTAGTATTGGAGCTACCCATACCACTAAAAGGTTAGTATCCATCCCAAAAATTTTGTCCGGTAAATTAACTTTCAACTTACTCATAAAAGTTTCACCTCCAAACCGACCGTCCAAGCACCTTTGGCCCGAACATAACTTACTCCTAAAATTTTTGCTTGTTTTATTCCGGAAACTTCCCCTTTGTTTATTTCTTCTATTCTTTTTTCCACTTGATCCAGAAGCTTACCGGTTGAAACCAAAAGTGACAATTTAAAAAGAGACTGATCCTTTAAGTTAATGTCTTTTACTGTTACTTCTTCCGGAAAAAGTTTGCCTATTTTAGAAAAAGCTTCATAGTACTCAAATCTATCGGCTAATATTTTTCCCAAAAGTTTAGCTCTATATTTAACCAATTGGCTGGTGGTCGTCACCTTGGATATTGATGAAAAAGCGCTCATTTCTTTTTGATATTTTTTATTTTCTACCGTTAACCACCATTTTGTTAAAAACCAAGCTGTCAATATCAATAGCACTGCCGAAAACCAGACTATAATCATTATGGTGGTGACTTTTTTTGAAATCCCCTTCATCCTCATTCGGGCCGCTTGAAACTTGGCTTGACTGGGCATCAGATTTAGGTCTGTCTTTATTTTGTTTCCAATCACTTTAGCCCCCTTAGAGCCAAACCGGTGGCTAAAGAAAACCGATAGGCATCCAAATTTAAATCAATTGGAGCCACCACTCGGGAAACATCAATTTTCAAGAAAGGGGCTATTACCTGGACTTCCACCCCCAAAACCCTGGTTAATTCTTCAGCCAAACCCGGCATTTTGGCTCCGCCACCACTAAGCATCAACAGATCCACCGCTTTATTAAAACTTTCGGTGTACAGTGCCATCGCCCGCCGGATTTCTTCAGCCATCGACGAAAACACCGGCATAATCGCATTCTTTATCTTTCCTTCCAGTTCCATTTCCCGAATCCCATAGGCTTTTTTATACTCCTCTGCCGAGGCCATATCCAACCCCAAGCTTACCGAAATCGCCCGGGTAATTGATTCCCCTCCAATTGGCAACGACCTAACAAAAAATATATTTCCTTTTTTAAAACTAATAATATCAGAGAATTTCTCCCCAATATCAAACATCATTACTGATTCCGCACTTACTCCCATTTGGTTTATCAGCCTTCGGGCTGACACTGCCGGTGACTCTAAGGCCATCATTTCCAACCCCACCATTTTAAATAACTTCACATAGGCCCCGATTAAATCGTTTCGGGCGGCAATGGCGAAAACTGTTAAGCGTCCCGCATCGTCAGTCTCCATTATTTCATAATCAATCGACACCTGATCCAACGGGTAAGGGACAAAGGTTTCAGCTTCAAACTTCAGAGCATCACCAATTTCGTTTTCTTTCAGTGGAGGTAGTGATACTTGTCGGGAAACCACCTCACTTTCTGGTAACGAAGCCACTACTTGTCGGTTGTCCACTTTCAGTTCCTTTAAAAGACTTTTTAATACTTTAGCCACCTCTTCCATGGCTTTTTTGCCCCCGGTTTTATACCACTCCAATCTGGGAGTTTTGGCCTCCCCTATAAGATCCAAAAAACAATTCTCCTGATTTTGGCTTAGAGCCACTACCTTAATACTCCCCATCCCTAAATCTATTCCTACCACACTATTCATAGATTCAGTATAACAATTATTTAGTCACTTAACACCGACCCTTCGGCTACTACTCCGGTTAATAAAAATGACGGTACCGAATATCTCTTTCGAATCACAATCCTTTTCTCCACCCGGGTTGCTCCGGCTGCTGCCTCCACTCCTCCGGCCTTCCCAATCGAGGCAATATCTGTTCCTTGTGATGAAAAAGAAGTACCGGGTAACCCTAGGGCATAAAACTTTCCTCCGTCAACTACCGGTGTCACTGTTAGAAGTAGGGGAGAGTTAATCTGGGATGTACTCATTGTCACACAACCACCAACTGCCTCGGTGTTGAAGTTAGCCAAGCGTCGTTTTAATCCGAAATTCACCCCATTTTTGTAAAAATAATCAATGGCAGTTTGTCCGGTAAATCCCACTCCGCAGATATCCACACTGGCACCGGCGTAATAGTCTGTCCCAATGTTGCCCAGAGCGTCATGATCCACCAGCCAAAAAAACTCAGTATCGCCTTTGGGGACATACTCTCCAAAATCGATTCTG
>PEWA01000043.1:0-880 GCA_002780135.1 Candidatus Shapirobacteria bacterium CG06_land_8_20_14_3_00_40_12 | reverse complement strand
AACACTAATCTGGGTAATATTGATATCAGCTGTCGATACTTTATCGGGAGAACTGTAACCCACTCCTCCGGTTCCCAAATAATAATCCACCCCCGATTCGGCTGCATTAAAGGCTTTTTTGAGAAGTTCATCATTGATGTCAATTTTGGTTTCCACCGTGGTTCTCCTGGACATCGACAAACCCATGGTCAGCATCACTGCCGATACTAGTAATACAATAATTGCCACCTGACCCCTGTTTTTTTTAATTCGTAATTCGTAATTCATAATTGTAAATTAATTTAAAACTCCCTCCAGCCTGATAATAATTTGGTTAACTTCCCCGGCATAGTAAAAATAAAATCCGGTCGGTATTTAACTACTACTGCCGGATTGGTATTGTTATCCTCCTTGACTGTAAAGGTTCTATTGATTCTAATATTACTCGTTGTCGCCGAATACAAAATCCCGTTAACCACCATCTGGGTATTACTATTGTTACCAATATTTATACCACCGTCGGCTATATAAATTCCGTCCAGCTGATTTACTCCGGCATCGACATTAATACTGCCACTGGCTATCACCATTAAAAATTTTCCTACCGGTACGGTTACATCACTACTGATGGTTAAATTCCCACTGACAAACACCACTCCGGTGCTGCCGGCACCTACAATTGTAGTGTTAGTCACTCCTTCTCCCAGCTTCGTAAAATATTGACCGTATAAATACAAATAACTATACCTATTTGACCCTACCACATCATCAGCTATCCGCCAGTTATTGGGATTTCCGTATTGGCTCGAATCATTGTAGCCGTTACTATTTCTGAAAGTCATCGAGGCCACTATTCCGTTATTGGACACTCCGATTCCGGCATTATCAATTGTCAAATAAT
>PEWA01000057.1 GCA_002780135.1 Candidatus Shapirobacteria bacterium CG06_land_8_20_14_3_00_40_12 | reverse complement strand
TAATATGTATATCCAAAGACAGTTAGAATCGGTAGTCAAGAAAAGCCTTTTTAAAGGAAAAATAGCCATTGTTTACGGTGCTAGACAGGTTGGTAAAACTACATTAGTCCAAAAAATAGCTCAAGATTTGGGTATTCCATTCAGTTATTTAAACTGTGACGAAATAGATGTGTTGAGTCAGTTTCAAAAAGCCACTAATTCTTTGGCTTTAAGACAAATGATGGGTGACAAAAAGTTAGTCATAATTGATGAGGCCCAGAGAGTGTTAAATATTGGCCTAAAGTTGAAATTATTAGTTGATAATTACCCGGAAGTACAACTTTTAGTTACCGGATCATCTTCTTTGGACTTGTCAAATGAAGTGGTAGAGCCTTTAACTGGCCGTTGCGATGAGTTTTGGTTATTTCCTTTATCAGTAAAAGAAATCTGGCAAAATAGTGACAAAATATCTTGCGATAGAGATCTGGAAAAATGGTTGGTTTATGGTAGTTACCCTGGAGTTTGGAGTTTGAACTCAAGTGAGGAAAAGTCAATAAAAATAAAACAGTTAGCGTCGAATTATTTGTACAAAGATGTTTTAAAATTTAACGAAATAAAAAATTCAGAAACCATATTAAAGCTACTACAAGCGTTGGCTTTACAAATAGGAAATGAAGTTTCATTTAACGAACTAGCAACAACTGTGGGAGTTAGTAAACAGACAGTGGCTTCATATGTTGATCTTCTTGAAAAAGTTTTTGTTGTTTTTAGCTTAAAACCATATTCTGGTAATTTGCGACAGGCATTAAATAAAAAGAGAAAAATATATTTTCTTGATATTGGTATCCGTAACGTAATTATCAATAATCAAAACCCATTAGCCATTCGAGATGATGTTGGAAAACTGTGGGAAAACTTTATTATCGCTGAAAAATATAAAAGTCAATTGGGATTGGGGTACAAAACGAATTTATATTTTTGGAGAACCTATGAAGGTCAGGAGGTTGATTTGGTTGAAGATAAAGGGGGAGAATTAAAAGGACTTGAAATTAAACTAAAAAGTAAAAGTAGAAAACAGCCAAAAGATTGGGGTTTGTACCAAAATTCTAGTTGGGAAGTAATCGATCGAGAGAATTATTGGGAGAAGATAAATAAGTTATAACTCACTCGATCAGTCTATGGGTTATATGACTGAACTGAATACGTTAATAGGATTGCCAAAGGATTTTGATGTTACTATTTTAAGTCTTGAAAAAAGATATCGGATTATGAAGGAAAGGGAAAGGACTTTCCCACTCCACATTGCCATGTTGGTTGTTGACGGTGAATGGAATTTCTATGGCTATGGTGTTGCCCACTCGATTGTCGTAAAAGGTCAAACAACGGAGATAGAGTTTGAAATGTTGTCCTTGTTTACTCCCGATGAGCAAAAAAATTATAAAGATAAGTTTGTGGCGGCTGGAAGGAAAACTGGAGAGGTGAGGTGATTTGGTCCTATAATGTGGTAAAATAGAATATGTCTAGTGAGAGGCAAGTGCGGAAATATTACGACAGGGTATTGTTGGGAGATAGGGGTGATAATTTTATTACACAGTCTTACGAAAAAGGTGCTTTAGATTTAGGAATTTCTGTCGGTTGTCCTGTTGCCCCTGACTTAGTAAAGCCAAAGAAAAGCGGAGGTCGTGGTGTCGTGGAAATGCAAAAACGTTACGGTGAGGTTATTTTCTCAAATCAGGTTCTGATTGAGGAACTAGATCACCTTAAACGGGGTGATTTAGTTCTTCAATTAACTGAACCCCGCCCACGTATTAAGGGAGAGCCATTAGGTGAACATAGTAATAACTGGATTCCTGAGGAATTAAAAGAGAATGTTTTAGTACCGACTTCCGGATATATTCTACCTCGACTATTGACCGAATACATGAATATTGCCGGTCCGGATAAGTTTAGGAACTTTAAAGCTGCCATGCAAGTTTTCAGACGGATAGCACCAAACGTCGGTAATGATATCAGCTTGGTGGTCAGATTTGCCGAAGGCTTAACTAAAACTCTTTCAGGAGACAAAGTTAAGACCGAATTAATTCTTAAAAGACTTTTAAGTGTCGGAAAACTAAAGGAGGATAATGTTTTGACCGATTACAGTCGGATAATTACAGAGGTAAAACGAACAAAAACCTTGAGTACATTCTACGACTCATTGGTACCGGCAGACAGAGACAGATTGGGTATTTATTCACCCGAGAGATTAGCACGTTTCCTCAAATCGGAGAATTTTGGACAGGGTACATTTTTAGGTGATGATCCGGCTATTGATCTATTGTGCCCGATGGAAAGACTGTGGGTTTCTGCCTGGAGGCACGCTTGTCCTCAACCGGGAGCGGTCTCGGGAAATTTCGGAGTCGAATGGGCTAGGGCTAGGTATGATGAATGTGATTTTACCCAGGGTTTTATTGTTTCACTAATTCATGAACTAAATCCAACATTAGAAAGTCAGATTGAATCATCTACTTCCAGGCCTGAAGGTGAACCAGTTGGTTTTTTTGAAGTAGGAAGAGTTCCCTTATCTCACCAGAAATCAATATCCCGTCTTTCAAACTTGGTGTGGTATGCTATTCCCCGTGTTTATATTGAGGCCGCTGGTCGTGGCCAGGATAGAAATTGGGAACGCTACAGTACCGCAATTAAACTGACAACTAAAGCTATTAATGAATCGAAATCTCCAATTGAACTTTTAGCCCGTTTGACTAATTTGGTGGTCAATGAAATAGATGTGGATCCAAATTTATTACTTTGCCATATTTTGGAACCCTCTATACTCCAAGAGGGAAATAACCAGACCGAATACCGCCAAGTCGCAAAAACCTTAAAAAAACACGCTCCACGGGTTTGGAAACATTACCTTTCACTTTCTCCAGTTGACAGACAACTCCATGGAATTATTGGACTAGAAGAGTTGAATATATAGGCTTTAACCCATTCTCTTATCCGAGTACTATCCCAACAGGGGAGCTTTTGGTTCGATAATCGTTCCATAGAGCGAGCATACTTGTTCTATAATTAAATATGTCCAAGAGTCCTCTTATCAATGCTTTTTGCGCCTGGGTATACATCTTACTTGGTGTCACGATTATACATTTCGTGACCTTACCTCTAAAGAACAAAACCGATATTTATTGAAGGAAAGAAAAAAGATGCGGTAAACCTGTTTGTTAAAACCGTAAGTATCTTTGCGGCCATCACGGCTGTGACTTTGGTTCTGCTTTTTTCCGGACTTATTTAAGTTGTTCTAAAATTATTCCCCACCACAGGCGGGCAGGCACAAAGCGGGTAAAAACTTTGGCTTTGTTAAACTAAAGAATGAAACTGATTGTAATTGGAAGTTCTCTTTCTGGTAAAACTACTTTAGTTAGCCATCTTCGGCAATTAACTAATGTTCCAGTAAGTGAAATGGACGAAGAATTGACACGGACAAATAATGGCCAATTTCCAGTCGATAATGATTATAAACATCATGTTTTAGCTCCAAATATTATTAAAAATATTATCTCTTTGGACAACATTATCTTTTTTACCAATACCGATTACTTCACAATTGAAGATCTCAAAAGTGCTAAGGAAAAAGGATTTAAGATACTTCAATTAGTTCTAAACTTGGAGGAACTTCAAAAAAGAAATGAAAAAAGGGTTAGGAATGAGAATTATGATGATCAAAGTCAGTGGTTTGAAGGTATGCTCGAATACCAAAAAGAAATAAGAGATTTTGGTTTGGTCGATAAAGTTATTGATGTTAATGGCCCGATTGAAAAAATTGTCCAGGATATATTGTCTGAATAGTACGATAATTGTTTCACTCAGCGAGCCAAAATCATTTTACTTGGAAAGATACGTAATATATATTTGTGTGGTATGGTTAAATAGAGGTGTTATAGATATCTTCCTGTCCAGGATTTTTGACATTTCTTAATGTCGTTAACAGTACCTTGGGCGACAATTTCTCCACCCTTATCACCACCTTCCGGACCCATATCAATAATCCAGTCGGTTTGACGGATGACCTCTAGGTTATGTTCTATTACTAAGACAGTGTTGCCACTGTCCACCAATTTATTTAATAACTTCATCAATTTTTCGACATCAGCAAAGTGAAGGCCGGAAGTGGGTTCGTCTAATATATAAAATTCGCCTTTATTTTGAAGGTGGCTGGCCAACTTTAATCTTTGGGCTTCTCCGCCGGAGAGAGTGTCTAAGGTTTGGCCCAATTCAATATAATCCAAACCAACGTCGAGAAGCATTTGCAACCCGTTCTTGATTTCTTTTTGGTCAAAAAACTCGTTGGCTTCAATGGCGGTCATTTGCAAAATATCAGAAATATTTTTGTTTTTATATTGATAGGTCAACACCTCTGGCCGATAGCGTTGACCTAAACATTTGTCACACTTGGTTCTGACCTCTCCCAAAAAATTCATATCCATGTCAATAAAGCCTAAGCCATGGCACTCTTCACAATAACCTGTCTTGCTGTTGTAGCTAAACTTGGAGGGGCTAATATTGTTATACCTGGCAAAAAGCTTTCTTATTTCATCAAATACGCCAACGTAGGTGGCGATGCTACCCCGGCGGTTGTTGCCAATAGTCCGTTGACCAATCAATACCACCTTATCAGGGTGCTGAGCCACAATTTCTTCTACCAGCGAGCTTTTGCCTGCACCGGAGACGCCGGTAAGGGTAACCAGAAGGCCGGTTGGGATGTTTAAATTTAAATTTTTTAAATTATTTCTGTTGGCTGATCTAATACTGAGGGTACCAGTAGCTGATCGGGAAGTAAAAGAGCTTGAGGTGGGGGAGGGTCTATTTAAATAGTTGGCAGTGAGAGTGTGACCGGATAGCATTTTGTTGATGGGACCGGCAAAGACAATCTCTCCACCTTTTCTGCCACCACCAGGGCCGACTTCGACAATATAATTAGCTGCCTTTATAACATTTTCATCATGCTCCACTACCAAGACACTATTATTACCGTCCCTTAATCTTTTAAGGTTTTTAACCACCATTTCCAGATCCCGGGGATGAAGGCCAGCAGTGGGTTCATCGAGCACATAAATAGTCTCAACCAGATCACATCCAAGCTGACGGGCTAATTTTACCCGCTGGGCTTCACCGCCGGAGAGGGTACTGGTGGATCTATTTAGTGACAAATAACCTAATTTGGCCTTAACTAAAAACTGAAGTTGTTCTATAAGCCGGGGTTTGATGACTGAGGCATTTTTATGGTTAACGGCTTTGACAAAATTTAGGGCATCGCCAATCGGCATATTGGCGACTTGGCCGATGTTCAAACCGTCAATTTTTACTGCCAATGAATCTTTTTTTAGGCGCCAACCATGGCATTCAGGGCAGTCAATATAATTGAAATAGCTCAATTCCTGCTCATTAACGTAGCGGTGGGTGCTGGAACCCCGGCTATTCAAATGGGTGACAATTCCCTGATACATAGGCATGATGACGCCATTGTCGTCATTATTAGCTCTTTGTTTGGGGGCATACATCAATTTATTGAGCTCATCGTCGGTGTAGTCTTTGACCTTTTTGTCCATATCAAAGAAGCCGGTGGACTTGATAATTTTCCAGTACATGGACCCAACCCGCCAGTTACTATAAAGAATGGCACCTTCATTGAGACTTTTATTGATATTCACGAGTTTATTGGTGTCAACATCCATAGCTCTACCTAAGCCTTTGCAACGGGGACAAGCTCCTAGTGGATGGTTAAACGAGAAGTAAGAGGAATCGTAGATGGGGAAGCCTGATCGGGCAAAAAGAAGCCGAAGGTAGGTATAGGTTTCGGTGATAGTGCCGACGGTGGAGCGAGGGCTGGGGTGAACCCGATCCTGACTGATGATGACGGTGGGGGAAATACCTTTAATCTCATCAACATCGGGACGGTTACTTTTCTGAAGGTAACGGCGGGCCAAAGAACTTAAGCTTTCAAAATATTGGCGTTGACCCTCTTTGGCAATGATGTCAAAGGCAATAGTGGACTTACCGCTTCCGGACACGCCAACAAAGCAAACGATTTGGTTTCTGGGGATCTCCAAATCCACATTCTTCAAATTGTTCTCACGAGCACCTTTGATAACAATTTTGTCCATAGGGTGCTATAATAACCTATTACGTTACGTTATAGTCAATATGCAAGATTTTATCACCGCCGGAGAGCTAGCAAAGCTTTGCGGGACAACCAAGAGGACAATCTTGTGGTATGACGGGTTGGAGATAATTAAGCCAAAAGAGGTGTCGGCGGAGGGATACCGGCTTTATGCTGAGTCGCAGGTATTGGAGTATCAAATGATATTGTTACTGACGACCCTGGGGGTGACCCTTGGGGAAATAAAGAACAAAAATGATCTCAAAAGTTTGTTTGAGGAAAAGAAATTATCAATCAAAAAGCAGATTGAGGGTTTGAAGTTTAGCTTTAATAGTTTGGATAAGTTTATGAAGAACTTAGGGGAGACAGGGACGATGGTTAAGCCGGAGATAAAGAAGCTAAAGCCATTTGACATCTATTACACAGAAAAAGTAGGACCTTATGTGGAGATTGGGCACTATTGTGATGAACTGGCGTCGATGTTTGAGGACAAAGGTAAAGATTTTACGACGATGGCGGTTTTTGAGAACCCAACTTATCAGCCAAAAAAATCGTTGATCAAAATTGCGGTGGTGGCTAAATGGGGGATGAGAATTAAACAAAAATATAAAAATGAGATTAAAAAAATGAAATTTAATCCGGGCAAGGTGATTACCTATACCCACAATGGAGCGGGGGAACTGTTGTCGTTGTTTTGGAAGGAACTAGAGAAGTATTGTCGCCTGAACAGGATTGAAATTAGGCATAAGGTGCCGGATTTTGAGATTTATCGAAAGGTAAGTGAGGATCCGAGAAAGCAGTTTTTTGAAATATACCTTCCTATTAAGTAGTTTTTTACCCATTCTATTATCCGAGTAGTATCCCAGTAGGGGAGCCAGAATTATATTATTCGGAAAGATACGTAATATATGTTTGTATAGTATGGTCAAATGGGAATTGAGTGTAAGTATTGATTGGAAAAAAGGAAACGCCGTATTGCCTCATCTAATAATGTAACGAAACTAGGTATTCGTTGACTCAACTAAATTGTAACGAT
>PEWA01000025.1 GCA_002780135.1 Candidatus Shapirobacteria bacterium CG06_land_8_20_14_3_00_40_12 | reverse complement strand
GCATCAATATTGGCAAATTCCTTAAAAAGCAGGGCTTTGCCCTCCATTACGGGTAAGGCACCGAAAGGACCAATGTTACCGAGGCCCAAAACGGCTGAACCATCGGAAACTATGGCGACGGAATTGGATTTGATGGAATAATCATAAGCAAGTTCGGGCTCGGTGGCCAGCAACTTAGAAACGGCGGCGACGCCGGGAGTGTAGGCGATACTTAGGTCATCGCGGGTAATAATGGGGCCAAATTTACTGGTTATGCCGATTTTTCCTTTAAAAAGTTTGTGTTTATCCAGAGAGGCTTGAGAGTAATCCATAGAGTGATTATACACGAAATATTTATAAAAACTATTTACTTATATTGTCGGGCTAAAGGCATGACAAATTGATTGAGGAAGGAAATATTTTTGAAAAGCAGATTGGGGTCGGGTAGTGCTTCCCCACTTCTAACAGCAAAGACGTGGGAAGCAAGCTGAGCATATTCGGCGGGAATATTAAGGTTTGAGACTTGGTTTTTTAATTCGTGATAGGAATAGATAATTTTTCCAGTTTTAACAAAAACTAAAGTTTGCAGGCTATAAAGAAAAGATTTTGTTAGGTTGTCAATAACGGCGATAGTGTCGTTTTGGCGGGAAGAAACAACGGCGGCGTAGGCACGACCAAGGGAAAAAGCCACTACTTCAATTAAATCGCTTGAATTTAAAACCGGTTTATTAATGTTATTAAAAACGTTTTCACCAAACAGGACTTGAGCGTTGTTGATTAGTTGAAGAAGGTATAAAGATCCAGGGAAAGGCGTGTCGAGGCTATTATTTTGAAGATCCTCTAAAGAGAAAGGGTAGATTTTGAGATGGTCAAATTGATGATAGGTAGAAAGGGTACTTCGGGAAACTTTTGAATCTTTCTGGTAAATAACACCTATTTCATAATCACTTTCGGAAACGGAATCACCTCGGGACATAGAGCCGTAGAGAAAAATACAGAGAGGTAAGGTGTCGACAAATATTTTCTCAAGAACTTGTTGAACAGAAAAAGGAATTAAACTATCCATTGATTATCTCCACCTTAATTTCGTCGGATTTGGTGAGGGTTAATTTTTTGGCACGGGAGACGGCGAGGAGATCAAATTCAAAAGAAGCCAGAGCGGTGGCAGTTAGGGTGGGGTGAAAAATGGAGAGAGTATCGATTTCGGCGCCGATATTTATACCAAGTTTGGCTTTTTGAGCCCGAAGTAAAGCCACAATTTCCAAAATTGATTTAACCTGAATATCAAGTGTGGAAAAATCTGAAGGTAAATCCATTTTTGGCCACGAAGAGAGGTGAATGCTTTTGGGAGCATTCGGGATTTTGTCCGGGTAAAAAGACTGAAAAATTTCTTCGGTGATGTGGGGGATAAAAGGCGAGGCCATAATTAACATATTGTTAAACCCATAAAAAAGAGCTGTTTGGGCGGAGATTTTATCAGGATTATCGACGGGTAGGTCATAGACCCTTTTTTTAATAATCTCTAAATAATAGTCGCAGAAAACACCCCAAAAAAATTCGGTCAAGAGGTTGCGGGCGTGGGCGTAATCATAACTTTCAAAATATTTTTGCATTTTTGATGAGACATCGTATGACTTTACTAAAAGCCAACAATCGAGAGGTAATAAAGTGTTCAGATCTAGTGCTTTTGGCCTGTGGCCACTTAGATTCTTAAAGCAGAAATTTGAGGCATTAAAGAGTTTAATGACCAGTTTTTTGCCATTTTCAAGTTCTTTGGCGTCGTAGTAGGCGTCTTGACCCAGAGCCGCAGCGCACATGGCAAAACGGATGGCGTCGGCAGAGTGTTTGGTGATTTCATCTTCAGGTCGGAGTTCTCCTCCACCGGTACGTTTACTAATTTTTTCACCCTGACGTAAAAGTATATGACCGGAAATGGCGGCATCGGTCCAGGGGATATTGTTGGTCTTATAATAAGACAGAACCATGGTGTAAAAAGCCCAAGTACGGATGATGTCGTGGGCTTGGGGCCGGAGGCTCATAGGAGCGGGAACATATTTACCATTAATCTCGGGGGTATTACCGGAAGTAAACCAAGTATCGAAAATTAATTTTTCGGCAACTAAATTAATGGATTTACATTTAGGGCAGGTGTGCCGGGGATCGGTGGACACAATAATTTCTCTACAATCAGCACAAAAGAAGGCGGGAATGGTAATGCCATAAAAGCGGTCGCGGGAAATGCACCAGTCCCATTTGAGGTTTTCCACCCAAGTAGTAAAACGGTCCCCCATGTAGGCAGGAAACCAATTTACCTTTTTACCAAGAGAAATTAGTTCGTCCTTGATATCTAAAACCCGGACAAACCACTGGGGAGTATTGATAATTTCGATGGGGTGACCGCAGCGTTCATGGACGCCGACATCGTGAACCAGAGGAAGATCCTTGCCGATAAGTTTTTTTGATTTTAAATAGTCAACTATTATTTGGCGACCTTCAGTGATAGTGTGACCACGCATGGATTCGAGAGAACAACTGTCATTAAAACGGCCTTGGGAGTCAATAATAATCAGTTCGGGTAAAGAATATTGTTTAATCCAGGCCAGATCGGTCTCGTCGCCATAGGTGCAGCACATAACTACTCCGGAACCTTTGTCAATCTTGACACCAGAATCAGTCAAGACGGGAACTTCAATGTTTAGGGGGGTAAAGATTTTGGTGCCGATAAGGGAAAGATAACGGGAATCAGCCGGATTGACAAAAACAGCGACACAAGCGGGTAGAAGTTCGGGGCGGGTGGTGGCCACCACAATTTGATTACCTTTAAGGTCCCGAAAAAAGAGATCATAAAAAATGGAGTCAAAAGATTTATCTTCGACTTCGGCTTGAGCGACGGCGGTTTGACAAACGGAACACCAGAGAGCCGGAGAGTTTTGGCGGTAGATATAACCAGCCTGGTACATTTTAATGAAATTAGTCTGGGTCAATTTTTGAACTTCGGGGGAGATGGTGGAATATAAAAGAGACCAGTCAACGGAGAAACCAAGAGATTGCCATAAATCGCGGTAAATTTGATGATAGTTGCCCACCAACTGATTACATTTAGCCACAAATTCGTCCCGGGGTAAATCAGAACCTTTGATTTTTAATTCCTGTTCAACCAGACGCTCGGTGGGGAGACCATTGTCGTCCATACCAAAGGGATAGTAGACGTTAAAACCGGCCAGACGACGGTAACGGGCAAAAACTTCGGCTTGAGTATAAGAAAAAACATGGCCGAGGTGAAGTTTGCCGGAAACAGTGGGGGGCGGAGTGTCAATGGAATAGAGGGGCTTTTTGGAGTTGGGATCAAATTTATAGATGCCTTCTTTGAGCCAATAATCCTGCCAATATTTCTCGCGGGTTTTTGGATCATATTTGGCCATAGATGACCTTATTCTACCAAATTAATTTAGGCTTCGACGATACTTTCGTCGGTGAGGAGTTTACCTTTGGATTGAAGGGTCCAGAGTAGCCGATAAATACCGCCCCTGGCAATGAGATCCTGGTGTTTGCCGATTTCAGAAATAATGCCATTGTTTAACACCACAATTTTATTGGCATTGCGGATAGTGGAAAAACGATGGGCAATAATAATGACGGTGCGACTTTTGGAGGCAAAATTAAGGGCCTGTTGAATTTTGCGTTCGGATTCGGAATCAAGATTGCTGGTGGCTTCATCAAAAATTAAAATTTTAGGGTCAGTTAAAAGAGCCCGGGCAATAGCCAGGCGCTGCTTTTGGCCACCACTTAATTTTATCCCCCGTTCCCCTACTTCAGTTTTCCAATTTTCCGGAAGTCCTTCAATAAAATCAAGAATATTGGCATCGGCGGCAGCTTTTTTAACCTTTGACCAAGAAGCATTTTCTTTGCCATAAGCAAGGTTAAATTTAATAGAATTGTTAAACATAATTGGTTCCTGGGGAACTACGGCCATAAGACTACGAAGATAAGACTTGGTCAGGCGACGGATATCAACCCCGTCAAATTCAATGACGCCGGCAGTGGCATCATAAAAACGGAGGAGTAATTTAATCAGAGTAGTTTTGCCGGCACCGGAACGGCCAACGAAGGCTACTTTCTCACCCGAGACTATTTCTAAATTGATGTCATCGAGAACCTTGTCGTTGGAGCCAGGATAAGCAAAAGACACATGGCGAAAAGTTAAGGCACCGATGGGTTTATTGATGGTAACAGGAGTAATTGGGTCTTTGACAACAACCACGTTCTCCAGAATGCCAAAATATTTTTCCAAATCAGTGAGGTTCTTGGCGATATCGCGGATGCGAAAAAATAAATTAAAAAATTGATAATAAAAACCGGTAATAAAACCTGAAACCATGACCAAATCCCCCAAGGAGAAGTCGTGGCCAAATTTAGTGACAGCCTGAAAAAGAATAAAAAGAATGCCTAAGCCTGATGAAGTACCAATACAAACATCCATCAAACGAAAGGAGTTACTGAAATTCCAGAACTTTTGAGTCCAGTCAATAAAGTGACGGCCAAGACGCTGACGTTCTTTGGTTTCAGCGGCAAAAAATTTAACAGTTTCGTAGTTGATTAGGGAATCAGTAATAATCCCGGAAATATCATCTTCGGACTGATTCAATTCTACCCGGGTTTTGAGGTTGATTTTGATCAGCCAAAAAATAAGAAAGAGGTTGATTACAAAGAGACAGATAAGAGAAATGGCCATGGGGGGAGAGACCCGGAAAAGGAAAAAGAGGGTGACAAGAAGAGCAATTAATACCCGAAATAACTCCTGATGAAGACTTTGAAAAACGGTATAAATGGCGCTGTCCCCCCGACGGAAGGCACTAATAAGGGAACCGGTACTTTTGTTGACATGATAGGCGAAATCAAGTTCAAGAACTTTTTGAAAAATCGCTTCCCGAATTTCCCGAGAGGTAGAAATCATTATCTTGTCACCCAGATAATAAGAAAGGGCAGAGGTCAAGTTACCGCCAATAGTAGAAACACCGAAAAGAATCAGATAGAACAGGACCCGGGATTGGTTTTGCAAAAGAGAGTTGTCAATAATTTGCTTGAGCCAATAAGGACGAATAGTTTCCAAAATTACCGTGACCATGACAACCAGTAAAAACGGAACGAATTTCCATTTGTATTTGGCCAAAAATCGATAAAAATAAAGGATGGGTTTCACGGTAGGGTTATTTTACAAGAAAATATTGAGGAAAAACAGGGAGAAACAGGCATGTTATGATTCTTTATATGAAAAATCACGGGGTGAACGTAACGGTTAGGTTGGTAGTAATCAAAAATAATAGATTATTGACCGAATACACCAAAGAAAATAATTTTTTCTTTTATATCGGCGGCCATATGGAACACAACGAAACAATGTTGGAGGCGTGTCTGCGGGAAACAAGGGAAGAATGCGGTGATGAGGTAGAATTTAAGTTTCAAAAAATTCTGTATATTCGGGATTTTATCTGGCCGGAAGGCGACGATCACTGTGTAGAAATTTTTGTCTTGGGCGATATTAATAAATTTGAGGAAATTGAGCATCGATTTGATCCGGAAAAAGAGCCGGGGACCCATTGGTTAACATGGCTGTCAATAGACAACCTGCCTGATAATCTGTTACCCCATCCACTAACCCAAAAACTTCTGTCCGATTATAAGGCTGGTTTTCCCAAAGAAGGAGAATACGTGGGAAGAATGGATAAATAACAATGACCGAAATTGAAATCAGAGGCAAAATAGCGATGGCTGATTTTGAACGATTGGTGAAATTACTTTCAAGTGAGGGAAGGTTAGTTGACCATTATCACCGGCTATCGGTTGATTTGTCGCCGGGTTTTGACAAAAAAACGAGAACTTGGAAAAATCCAAGTGGATTTGACATAAGAGTTAAAAAAAGTGATGGCAAAGAAAAAATAACGATTAAAATTGGAGGTTTTCAAGATAGGAAAAGAAAGGAGGTTGAGGTTGAATTAGTAACCGGCCGGTTATTAGAGGCTTTAGATTTGCTGGAGGCACTCGGTTACCCAAACGGGATGATTTACTACTGGGAAAGCTGGGAATATAGTTTCCGGGGGGTAGAAATTAAATTATCAAAATACACCGATGATTATTTTACTTTTGAGATTGAGAGT
>PEWA01000048.1:1455-6220 GCA_002780135.1 Candidatus Shapirobacteria bacterium CG06_land_8_20_14_3_00_40_12 | reverse complement strand
AAGAGTTTTATATAAAATATAAATTATAAAAACAACAACAACTATTAAAATAATTTTTGGCATAGATTCTTTCCTATTTTATCCCAGGTGTAATTGGTGGAGACATATTTAAATCCGTTTTCACCAAAAGATTTTTGTAGTTTGGGGTGGGAAATTATTAATTGAATTTGTTGGGCCAAGTCTTGGGGATCATTAACCTTAAAAGTCAGACCGGCCTGGGAATTATTAACAAGCTCTAAAAGTTGAGGAATGTCAGAGGTTAGAATAGGAGTTTTCCGGGCCATGGCCTCGATAAGGACTAGCCCAAAACTTTCCTGCCGGGAAGGAAGAATTAAAACAGTTGATGAATCGATAAGTTGGGAAAGATGAGAATCCGGAAAGCTGTTAATGATTTTTATTCTATTTCTAATATTTAACGGCAGAGAAGATATTTGTTTTTTGATAATTGGAAAATATAAACTGGGCTGGCCTGCCAGAGTGAGAGAAACAGATGCAGGAAGAAAAACCAGAGAATCAATGAGGGTATTAAGACCTTTGTGGGCAGCAAAAGAGCCGACATAAAGTAAATTAGTTTGAATTTTGGGGAAGTGTTTTTCAGTTTTTATCAACAGCGAGGAATCAATCCCATTCCCCAAAAGAAAAAGTTTTTGTTTAGATATTTGTTGATTTTGGTAATAATTAATTTCGAACTTGGTAAAAGCCCAGATATAATCTGCGGATTTTAAAGCTTTGCCAAGAAGGAAGCCGCTAAAGTCAGGGTCAGTTGGGTGAAAACAAGGATTGATTAATAATTTGGCTTTGGTAATTCTCTTAAAAAGAAGAGCATAAAGTGCCATAGTAGTGGGAAAAGGTCCGACGATGATCAAATCAGGTGAAAAATCGATAATATTTTTTAGCGCTTTGAGAAAAGGCAAAATTTTGAAAATCGGACCTTTGGATAAGGTAGCCGAAACCAGTTTTAAGGGTCGGTGAAAAATAGTGTAAACCGGGAGACGAAGAATGTGGAGATTTTTTTGTGAAATTGGAGTGTAGTGTCGGGTAAAATCGTCGGTTGAATGACAACAACTTGTCAACACCAATATTTGATGATGATGTTTTTGAAGATAATCCCCGATTTTACTAATGACTCTAGAACCTCCATCAATTGCCGGTGGATAGATATGGGTGATAAGAAGAATTCTGGCCATTTGTTATAGTATAGATTACATGCGGGTCCCAAAAAGTATTTGGCAATCGAAAATATTCAGAATCGGTTTGTCGATGATTTTACTGTATTTTGCCTTTAGAAAAGTAAATATAATAAATTTAGGTAAAGAATTAATATTGGTTTCCCCGTGGGCGACAGTAGGACTGTTGGGGTATTTGGGGCTGGTAATGGTCTTGGGTGCTTGGAGATGGAGCCTATTGGCTTTAGAAAAGGTAAGGTTTGGTGATGTAATGGCTTTTGCCAAGGCGACTTATGTAGGAAGTTTTTATAGTTTATTTTTTCCAACAGCGGTAGCCGGGGATTTGTTGAAGTGGACATCGTTGACGAAAAAATATCCACAGGTGCACAAATTAAGATTGGCGGGAACAGCCCTAATTGACCGCCTGGTTGGTTTTACAGCATTTTTCTTAGAGGCTCTTTTAGCATTAATTATTGGAAAGAGTTTGGGGTATCAATTTCCCGGCTATTTATTGTGGTTGTTTGTCGGAATAAATTGTGGTTTGGTAGTATTTTATTGTTTAGCGTATCTGGTGAATTTTCCGGTTATTCTTAAAAAGAATAAATATCTTTCAAAATTGTTGGAACTAGCGGAATTACTACGAAGCGGAAACAAAAAAAGATTACTTAGTTGTTTAGCCATATCCGTGATTGCCGAGCCGGCCTGGATGGTGTGGAGTTATTTTATTGCCAAACTTTTTGGAATACCCCTAACCTTAATTCAGATATTTATATTTATGCCGGTGATTGCCCTGATTTTAGTTTTACCAATTTCTTTTGCCGGCTTTGGTGCAAGAGAGCAGTTATTTTTGTATTTTTTCGGTCAACTGGGAATACCGGTAGAAAAAATTTTAGTAATGTCCACGTTTAGTGGAGTGTTGGGGATAATTAGTTCACTTATTGGTGGCTTATTATTATGGTTATAAGTTAGATGAGTAGATAAGTAGATGAGAAGATAAATAACAAAAGATATGCTGTATAAAAAAATTTTAGTTTGGGGAAAATCACATCAGTTGACTCTCGAGGTTTACAAGCTAACAAGGCTTTTTCCAAAGGAGGAATTGTTTGGGATCGTTTCACAAATCAGAAGGGCATCAAGCTCTGTGCCGGCAAATATAGTTGAGGGTAATTCGAGAGGAACAGTAAAGGAATATAAACAATTCTTGATTCAAGCCAGGGGTTCCCTGACGGAAACGGTATATTTTTTGGAATTATCAAAAGATTTAGGGTATATAGAAACAAATGATTTTGAGAGATTGTATAATTTGGCAACAGAAGTCGGTAAAATGTTAAATTCACTTATTATCTAATTATCTATTTATCTGCTTATCTAAAAAAATGATTTTAGTTGTTGGGGGTGCGGGATACATCGGATCGCAGGTAAATAAACAACTAAACAAGGATGGTTTTGATACAGTTGTTTTTGATTCATTGGTAACAGGACACAAATGGGCGGTAAAATGGGGAGAGTTTGTTAAGGGGGATCTGGCAAATTTAGATGAGATACGAGCCTTGTTTAATAAATATAAGATTGAGGCGGTGGTTGATTTTGCTGCTTTTATTGAGGTAGGTGAATCGGTACGTGATCCGCAAAAATACTATTACAATAATCTGGTCAATACTCTTAATTTATTGAAGGTGATGGGTGAGTTTAAGATTGGGAAAATTATATTTTCTTCGACAGCAGCAACCTACGGGAAGCCCTTGTATGACCAAATAGAAGAAGGACATCCTCAATGGCCGATTAATCCGTATGGTTGGACAAAATTGATGATAGAAAGAGTATTTACCGACTATGATGTGGCTTATGGTTTAAAACATGTTGCTTTAAGATATTTTAATGCTTGTGGGGCTGATATATCTGGAGAAATCGGCGAAGACCATAATCCAGAATCTCATTTAATACCAATAATTTTAGATGTGGCCTTAGGAAAGAGAAAGGAAATAAAAATTTTTGGAACGAATTACAAAACAAGAGACGGCACCTGTATTAGAGATTATGTTCATGTTGAAGACTTGGCAAGTGCCCATATTTTAGCCCTAAAATATATCTTGGGTGGCGGAAAATCAAAACAATACAATCTCGGTAATGGCATAGGTTTTTCCGTAAGGGAGGTAATAAGAGCAGTAAAGAAAATCACCAAAAAAGAATTTGTGGTAGTTGAAGGAGAAAGGCGGATGGGTGATCCGGCGGTGTTAGTAGCGTTATCAAAGAGGATAAAAAAAGAATTAGGTTGGGAGCCGAAATACACAAAAATTGAGGATATTGTTGAAAGTGCCTGGAGGTGGCATCGGAAGAAGTATAAAACATGAAAAAAGTAACAGTTTTAGGAGTTGGTTATGTGGGGTTGGTGACGGCAGCGTGTCTGTCGGATATCGGCCACCAGGTAACCGGAGTTGATATAGACAAGAACAGGATTGATAATTTGAAAAAAGGAATAATCCCTATTTATGAACCCGGGTTGGATGAAAGAGTAAAAAGAAATTTCGGGAAGTCTCTGAGTTTCAGTGTTGAAGTTGATAAAGCGGTAGCCGAGAGTGAAATAGTGTTTATTGCGGTAGGGACACCGTCTTTGGCGGATGGTTCGGTAAATTTGGATTATGTCAAAGGAGCGGCCGAAACAATCGGAAAGGCTATGAATGGATACAAAGTAATTGTTAATAAATCAACTGTGCCAATCGGAACCGGTGATATGGTGGCTAATATTATCAAAAAATATTACAGTGGAGATTTTGAGGTGGTTTCTAACCCCGAGTTTTTACGGGAAGGTCAGGCAGTATCAGATTTTATGAATCCGGATCGGATTGTAATTGGAAACGGTGAGGGAAAAGCTAGGGATATAATTTTGGAGCTCTATTCTCCCCTACCCGGCGAGAGAGTGTTAACCAATGTTAAGACGGCGGAGATGATTAAATACGCCTCAAATTCCCTGTTGGCAACGGAAATTTCGTTTATCAATTCAATTGCCAATATTTGTGAAAAGGTGGGTGCCGATGTAGTGGAGGTAGCCAAAGGAATGAGATTGGATAAAAGAATTGGAAAATATGCGTTTTTGGATGCTGGGGTGGGTTATGGTGGCTCTTGTTTCCCAAAAGATGTCAAAGCCTTAGTACAAATTGCTAGGGATAATGGGATAAGTTTTGATATTTTGGAATCAACCGAGAGAACCAACGAAGAACAAAAGGCATCACTTTTACCCAAAATAAAAAAACTTTTGGGTGATAACATTTCCGGGAAACAAATTACTGTTTGGGGGTTGGCTTTTAAAGCAGAAACCGATGATGTTCGTGAGGCACCGGCGTTGACAGTAATTCAACAACTTCAGGAAAATGGAGCCAAAATTAGGGTTTTTGACCCGGTGGCCAAAGAATCAGCCCAAAAAATATTAAAAGATGTTGAATTTTTGGATGATTTGTATGCATCAGTTGACGGATCAGAGTGTCTGGTGGTGGTAACCGAATGGAAACAGTTTAAAGAAGTGGACCTTGAACGGATAAAAAAGTTAATGAATCAGCCAAATATGGTCGACGGAAGGAATATATTTGAGGTAAGCAAAATGA
>PEWA01000048.1:1212-1411 GCA_002780135.1 Candidatus Shapirobacteria bacterium CG06_land_8_20_14_3_00_40_12 | reverse complement strand
CAATTAGTCTAAGGTTAAACGTGGGAGTACAGGGGAAATATTTAAATTCCTGATATTTACCAAAAAGATCAAGTTCGTAATAGTGGGTTTGAGGGGTTAACTTATCATTGTCTTCAACCACCAGCATGTATTGGGCTTCACCGTTTTGAGTTTCGATGTCACGGACATTACAAGCGTTTTTCCGGAGTAAATAACGGTG
>PEWA01000048.1:196-1195 GCA_002780135.1 Candidatus Shapirobacteria bacterium CG06_land_8_20_14_3_00_40_12 | reverse complement strand
AGGGATGAAAAGAAGCTTGGGTGCTGACAAAAATGGATTCCTTAAAGGATTGACAAAAAGATTTGATACATTGATTCATTTGAGCGTAAGTTCTTTGAGGAGTTTTAAAATAGGATTGAAAAACTGAAGGTCGAAGATATATAAAAGATAAAAACAGGATAAGAATAATTTTAGGAAACCTAGGAAATGAGGAAATAACCAGAACCAAAAGGCACAAAAGTGGGAATATATATTGGTAATGAAAGGTGATAGGTAAAAGCAGAGAAATAATTAGAGTAGTTAGAAAAAGAAAGGAAAAATAAAATGGTAATCCCCTATTAAATCGTTGGTGCCATATAAAATAAAAAGCGATAACTATAAACAATATAAAAATAAACCAATTAATTCCAGGATTATTAGTGGAAAACAGGTTCGAAATAATTGAACTTAGCCGAGAAATTAAATTATTATTAAATTGATTGGCGGGACTTTGATATAAAAGTTGTTTGGTTAAAAAAAATGAATGGCGGATTTCAAAGACCAAGGTGGGGAGGTTAAAAAGTAAAAAACCGGAAAATAGGGAAAGTAAATACCGTTTTATAAATTTTCGTGAAAAAAGAAGCCAGTAAATAAAGAAAGAAATTAAAAGAGGTGCGGCTGAATAGGAGAGACTAATAGCCAGGGTAATACTAGATGAGAAGATGAAAAGATGAGTAGATGAGTAGTTTTTGACAAGAAAGTAAAAAGAAAAGATAGAAATTAGTAGCAACGGTGGAAGAAAGGACGGATTCCAAACGAAGCGATTTTGGATGATTAGTTGGGGGTGAATACTGAAAAGAAAAATGATGATAAGTAGAGGAGAGTTTAATTTAAAAACTTTTTTTATAAAGTAAAAACCCAGAAGATAAAACAATAAACAGGTAAAAACTGAACTAACGGGGTGACCATGAAATAAAAGAAAACCGGGATACAGGAGATAAAAATAGACAGCACTTTGATTAAAAGGAAGAGCACTGGTGA
>PEWA01000048.1:0-159 GCA_002780135.1 Candidatus Shapirobacteria bacterium CG06_land_8_20_14_3_00_40_12 | reverse complement strand
TTTTAAAAGAACCAGCATATCTCGACCCCAGTCGTTGAAGAAGAAGAATGAGTTTTGAAGGTGGTATAGGCGAAAGAAGATATACAGGAGAACAATGACTATATTTTTCCACATATAGGATTAATTATATTTTTGTTTACTTTTGTAGAATATTTATGT
>PEWA01000024.1 GCA_002780135.1 Candidatus Shapirobacteria bacterium CG06_land_8_20_14_3_00_40_12 | reverse complement strand
CACCAATGCGTAAAAGTCAAATATAAGAATATCTATAAGACGTTAATCATTCTCCGGCTCTCATCTTTATCTCCAGCATCAGCTCCTCTTTCATTTTTATCTTCACCAAATCTTTTTTTGAAGCATCCAACAAATCCCCTAATCCAAATAAAACCTCATTTGCTTTCAACCTCTCCACCCTCTCTTTCATTAATTTCCAACCCTCCCCTATTGTTAATTCTGATTTTTCCTCAAAAACCTTCTCGTCTATTTCAAAATTATTCTTCAAAAAATACCACATATCAAACACATCCCGATTGGCCTCATGTTTTCGTCCCACCATCGCCGCCATCTTACAAGCCACCATTGCCTCCTTGGTCATAATCATCATAGAAATCCCCATAAAATCCCTTGCCTCAAATTTCGTTTCAGTTGGCCTCTTGCTTATCTCGATTTTAAGTTTCCTTTCCTCAAAACCATAATCAAGTAGGTAAAACAGGGTGAACTTTTTTTCTGCTTTTTCCAAAATCTTTCCATATTTAGACAATATTTTACCCAATTTCTCAAATACTTTTGCCTTTTTACCCTCATCAAGTAAATCAAAATCCAAGTCCGCCGACATCCGCGGCAATCCATAAAACAGCATTGCCATTGTCCCTCCCTTAAAACCTAAAATTTTTCGTAAATCTACCTCACCATAAATATCCCGAAGAATTCTCACCATCACCGCCTTATGAGTATCTAAGTTAAACATAGTCCTCAACCCTCCTCAAAAGCGCCTTACTTTTATATATTTTTGCCATCTCTCTGACTTTTTTCCTATCAAGTGGTCCCAAATTGTCAAAATGATAATTTTTTCTCAAGTATAAAGTATCCAAAAATGCTCTTTCCCTACTTGCCATCCACACCCCACCGATTTTCTCCACCCCCGCCCTGTTCAGCAACACTTCGTCTTTCAATCTAAAATACCGATAATTATTTCCCAAAACCGTCACCTCTCGGCTTAAATATGATGCCATCTGTATCGTTTCGTATTTCTGAAAAACTACCCCATCTTTTGCCAACACTGTTTCCAAACTAACATAGGATGGTCGATATATTTTCCCCGCCAATTCCATTTTGTTAAAGTTCGCTTTCGCGAACAACCCCCGTCGAACCCTAATCAACTTCCCCGATTTCACCCAATAGCTCACCCGCCTCTTTAAATTGCCATATTTAATATTGGGAAAAATCTGGGCTAATTCATCCATCGAAAACACCGTCGTTTCCATTTTATAGAGTTCCAACACTGCAAGTAACATATTTTGTAACCTCCGGACTATATTTTACCACTTTCCCCTCCCCTGTCAATCCAAATCCGCTCTCCGCCTAACTTCCGGCGGGTCCACATTAATCACCTGATATCCCCATCCCTTATACCGCGCAACTTCAGCAGGCGTAAATTCACAAATCTTCGGAACCATCTTAACGGGATTTGTCCCCGGAACTCCAGCCATTACTTCCTTTCCCCGTGGGTCGATAAGACTGAAAGGCAATCTAATATCCCCCCTTTCTTTTCCTGTTTCCTTCCAATCCCCATAAAACCTTTGCCTTGGTGGCATACCCAATTTTACACCTAAAAAATAATTTTTGTCTATTTTTTCCTGTTCTCTTTCTTTCCTTTTTCTATTTTTTCCTTTTCACCTCCTAAAAAAATTTTCCTCTCCAAATGGAGTGGAATTGGAAAAACTCCAATTATTTAGAATCTTTCCCATTCCACTCCAAAACCCCTTTGACCCTCCGGGTCTTCTCCCCTTCAATAAGGGGAGTTTATGAAATTTCTTTCATTAAAATTTCCCTTTTGAAGGGAAACGTCACGAAGTGACAATGGGTTTCATGTTTTGCAGGTTGTTAATGTACGTTCTCCAACCTCTTCAAGATGCAATATATCTCACAAAATTGGAGAAAGTGATTATTATTATACTCATCCCCTACACAAATATCAAGTCCCATAATATGTCGTCGCCACGCACAATTTATATTGTTCTCAATCTGTCTATCATCCACATCCGTATCATTGTTGACATACTCAAACCTTGATTGGCTGCCACTTCTTCCAGTCGCCGTTTTAATGGTTTTTGTAACCTTATTACCACACTATCTTCTTTGGGAGACTTTAGTTTAAAGGTTATTTTTATTGGCTTTAATTCATCCATAAAATCGGTAATACTGTGCGTATCCCAAAACTTTGCCTCTTCCTGGTAATTTTTAAAAACTGGAATTTTACTTTTTGTTTTCATTTAATTTTCGTCTCACCCACTACCATCACTCTTCCATTCTTTCCACCTAAAGTCAATTTGATAGCTTTACTCGTTTCAACAATTTCTAACTTAGTGACACCATGTTTTTGGATATGATCTTGATTGAATTCATCCCAAACTAATTCCTTAATTATCATGGTTAAATATTGTATTACATTTGTAATACAAATGTCAATCCCTTAATTTTTCCTATATAATCTAATCATGCCCGAGGTCTCTGCCTTTACCTTCCTTGAAGTCCGCCTGCCCCAGGAGAACGAATATACCGTCGAGTCCATGTCCTCGCTACTTTCCAATTTTGTTCAAGCCGGCAAAAATAATCTTCTTGACCTTATCTTAGGTAAAAAAACTACCATCGCTTCGCTGGAAATTGTCCTCTCAGCCGGCCAACTTCACTTTTATTTTGTCGTCCCTACTTCCAATCTTGAATTCTTCCGCTCTCAAATTCTCGCCCAATACCCCAACGCCGTCACTAAAGAGGTTAGGGATTATTTATCAGACGTCATTGCGAATGAAAAATCGTCATTGCGAGATAATCCGAAGCAATCACCACAGAGTGGTCAACCCCTAGAAGCCCAGATTGCCACGTCGAGGACTCCTCGCAATGACATTACCTGCAGTCAAATTACTTTATCCCGTCCCAGCTCTTACCCCATCAAAACCAATCGCGATTTCAAAGACACCGATCCTTTAGCCTCCGTTCTCTCTCCACTGGCCCGGGCAGCGGCTGATTCAGATTTTTTTATCTATCAAATCCTTCTGGCTCCTCCGCCTAAAAATTGGCAGGGATCCATTATTTCCGTTATTCAAAACGGTATTATTGTTGATGCCGTTAAAGGTTTTCGTCAGGCCCATCCCGACAAATCTGTTTTTGAAGTCAAAATCGCCTATCCGGGGCTGTTAACCCAAATAAACATTCTCTCCAATAACCCCACCCTGGTCACCTCCGTCTCCTCCTCCTTTGGCGCCTACACCTCCCCCCGCGGTAATTTTCTCAAATCAACTCCCCCAGGGTCTTTGACTAAAAATCGTCTTCTTAAATCTATAATCAAGCGTCAGCTTCGGGCTTTTCTTCCCCGCCAAATTCTTAACGTCGAGGAGTTATCCGCCCTCTGGCATCTGCCTACCTCCCTCACCCGTCTCCCCAACATTGCCTGGGGAAAAAATCTCTACGCTGATCCTCCGGAAAATTTACCGGTAGCCGAAGGGTTAAACGATGAACAAAAAAGTGATATTACCTTTTTTGCCAAAACTGAATTTCACAACAAAGACGCTATTTTTGGCATCAAACAAGGCGAAGACCGCCGCCGTCACAGTTACATCATTGGAAAATCCGGTACCGGCAAAACTACCCTGATTGCCAATATGGCTATTGATGACATTAGAAAAGGTCGGGGTGTGGCCATCATTGATCCCCACGGCGATCTTTGCGACACTATTCTTGATTACATTCCCTCCTCCCGCGTCAATGACTGCTGCTATTTCAATCCTGCCGACCCTGATTACGTCTATCCTCTCAATGTTCTTGAGGCTCAAAATGAGTCTCAAAAGGAGCTAGTTGCCAGTGGCGTTATTTCCATCTTTAAAAAGCTTTACGGCAATGTCTCCTGGGGACCGCGTCTGGAACACATTTTACGCAACGCGGTCTTAACTCTGGTCAACACCCCCGGCTCTGATATGACCCACATTGTCGAAATTTTAACCAATCCTACCTACCGTAAAAAAGTCGTTGCCGGCCTCCAAAACGTCACTCTCCGTAATTTTTGGATCAACGAATTTGACCGGATGGACGAAAAATTCCAAAATGAAGCTATTGCTCCGGTCTTAAACAAAGTCGGCCAGTTTATTTCTTCTACCAATATCCGAAACACCATTGCCCATCCTCATTCCAAAATCAATATTCAGGAAATCATGGACGAAAAAAAGATTTTGATTGCCGATTTATCTAACGGCAAACTCGGCGAAGACAATTCAGCTCTCCTAGGTGCCATGTTAATCACCCAAATCCAATTATCAGCCATGAATCGGGTTTTCCAATCCCAATCAGACCGCTCCGACTTTTACCTCTATGTTGACGAATTTCAAAACTTTGCCACCGAAGCCTTTATCAAAATCCTCTCCGAAGCCCGCAAATTCCACCTCAATTTAATTGTCGCCAATCAATACATGGCTCAACTTGATCGCCCGATTCAGGACGCTATTTTTGGTAACGTCGGCTCCCTTATGTCTTTCGTTGTCGGCAACCAGGATGCTTATATTCTGGCTAAGGAATTCGGTCCCAAATTCCCCCCTGAAGATCTGGTAAAAATCGGTAAATACCAAATAATTTGCAAACTCTCTATTGATTCTGAAACCCAAAACCCCTTCTACGCCGCCACCCTGCCCCCCCTCTCCTGCAAAAACCAGCAAAGAGATAAGTTATTGAGAATATCTCAAGAACGCTGGGGTAAAAAGAAATAGTGTGATACAATTGCCTCAACATGGCCAGAACCTTTGCTCAGCTTACGGAATATGAAAAAAAAATGTTAACTTTACCGGGATTTACAGTCAGATCTGTTGTTCCGGACGGTATTAAAATACCACAGGAACCTCATTTTTCACTTCAATCATTACCTGCCGATGTTTCTTTAAGAAAAGGTCATAATCGTCCCAAAAAGGGCACCGGCTCTCAACGGGACGAAAACTAATCTAATCAAATGTCACGGACCACAAACTACATTAATTTTCCGGCATACGTGAGACCTCTGATTTATTTTGAGGACCTCAAACCGAAAATAATCCGTCGGCTAATGACCGAAACCGACCCAAATGCTACTGTTGAATCTTTCATCGGCAAACGAATTTCTCCGTAAAATCGGGAAATGGCTGACATATTAGCCCGTCTTAAACGCCATCGACCTCACCGAAAAAGAATATGTTAAAATCAATATATGAACAATCACAACCGTCTACCACCCTATCAGCAATTACTCGCTGAAGGTATGGACCCACAACAAGTTGAACTAAAGCTTGGCATACCATCAGCAGATTCAAAACCCAAACGCCTGTCTCCACGAAACACCCGTCGTGTTAGTCTCGAAAGACTCAAACTAATAGAGTTCAGACAAATACAACAACCAGAAATCAAAGAATAAATCTCATGCGTTTCTAATCACTAGCTTTAATTTGCCCCCTTGACATGTATTATAAGACTACCCTATAGTTATATTAATTAATCATTAATTAAAAAAATATATGAGTGAACGTTTTATAGGATATCAAGAAACATTTTCACCAAAAGAAAGCTATAAAAACATGAGACTAAATTTACTTGCTTCTCCTCTGGAGATTCGAAAAGCCGTAGCCAGAACAATTATAACCAAATTATCTATTTAACCTATAACAAAAATATGTCCGAAAAACAACCAACTCCCTTTTTTAAAGCTCCTTCTCCATCAGGCGAAATCTAAGGCTTTTTCCACCCCGCCCATTTACACTTAGGATAACTGGAACAACCATAAAACCTTTTACCTGTCTTGGTTCTCCGTACCACCCCATCCGCTCCGCAGGTTGGACACTTAAATCCGGCATCCTCTTTAAATGAGGTTCGGTATTTACAATCAGGAAAGCGGCTGCATGATATAAATTTTCCAAATCTACCTACCCTTATTACTAAATCCCCTTCCTTGCACTCCGGACACTTCTCTCCCGTCGCCTCCGTGGCCACTTTCACTCTCTCCGCATTCTTCTCCACCGATTTGATTTCCTTACCAAAATCCTTCCAAAAATCAGTCATCATTTTCTTCCAATCCAGAACTCCTGCTGCAATTTTATCCAATCCTTCCTCCATATTGACCGTAAATGGCAGCGACACAATTTTTTCAAAATTAGTCACCAAAAATTCTGACACCGCCTGTCCCAAAGAGGTCGGTTTAAACTTTCCCTCTTCCCGGTCAATATATTGTCTAAAAATAATAGTGCTGATAATCGGGGCATAGGTCGATGGTCGACCGATTCCCTGCTTTTCCATACTCCCAACCAAAGAGGCATCGGTATACCGTGGCGGCGGCTGGGTCTCCGTCTCCACTATCTTAATATCCCTTGATTCAACCTTTTCTCCCGCCTTCAAATCGGGCAACAATTGATCGTCGTGTTTATCACCCGAAATTCGGTAAAATCCGTTAAACTCCACTTTCACTCCCATGGCTTTAAACAAGGCTGTTCCGTTTTTCAAAAGCAAAGTTGTATTTCGTAACCGGGCTGCCGCCGCTTGAGTCGCTACTGCTCTTTTCCAAATAAGCTCATATAATTTTTTTTCTTTACTGTCAATTTCATCAGGTGATACTACCGCTACCCGGGTCGGCCGGATGGCTTCATGGGCCTCTTGGGCATTTTTAGAATTATTTTTGTAAAACCGGGGTTTAACCACCGCATAAGATTCCCCGTATGTTTTGGTAATATAGCTTCTAAATTCCTCGACCGCTTTTGGTGACAGATAAACTGCATCCGTCCGGTGATAAGTAATTAATCCCCTCTCATACAATCTCTGGGCCAAAGTCATAGTTTGTTTCCCCGACCAACCAAAACGTCTGGCTGCCGCCTGTTGTATCTTTGAAGTGGTGAAGGCCGGCAATGGAATTTTGTTTATCTCTCTGCCTTCTACCTTTTCCACCTCAAACTCTTTTTCCAATCCCTCTCTAAAATTCTTAACTTTTTCTTCCTGATCAAAAATTGATTTGGAAAAACTATAATCTCCGTCAAATAATTTCAATTTAGCCGACTGGATAAACGGTTTTTCTCCCACCTTAAACAAATCCGCCCGGAATTCTTTATTTTCTTTATCAAACCAAGCCTCCACCCGGTAAAATTTTTCCCGCTTGAATGCTTCAATTTCCTTTTCCCGCTCCACAATCAGCCTCACTGCTACCGACTGGACCCTTCCCGCTGACAATCCTCTTCTTACTTTTCGCCATAAAACCGGAGAAAGTGAATAACCCACCACCCGGTCCAATACCCGCCTCCCCTGTTGAGCATTAACCAAATTCATATCAATCCCCCGCGCCTTTTCCAAGGCCTCTTCCACTGCTTCTTTAGTAATCTCATGAAACGAAATCCGCTTGATTTCTTTTTCACCCTTGAGTTTTGAGTTATTAAACAACCATTCCGTATGCCAAGCGATTGCTTCCCCTTCCCGGTCCGGATCAGAGGCTAAATATATTTTGTCAGCCTTGTCCGCCATCGACAACAATTTAGAAATTACCTCCTTTTTTTTTGGATCCAACACATATTCAATTTCAAAGCTACCTTTCAGCTCCACCCCCATCGTGCTTTTGGGTAAATCCCGAAAATGTCCCACTGTCGCCACCACCTCAAAACTGTTAGCTAAATATTTGCCGATAGTCCGTGCCTTGGTCGGCGACTCGACTACCAACAGACCCTTTTTCATAACGATCATTGTCAACTATTGTATCTCTCGTGTCAACCGCCACCAAACAAAAAGATTTTAAAACTTTAACCCAAATAAGCCAAAACCAGAGCTCCTCCGGTGACAATAATAGATCCGAATATTTTTTGCCACATTCTTTGTTTTTCCCTCATAATCGGAACTACCTTGGAGGCTTCTTCGCGGGTATAGGCAAACAAAAGTGTCAGGGAAAATAACGCCCATTGAGCACCGACAGCCGCCGTCCACCATCGGTTTATTCTCCATTCCTTGGCAATTTTTTTAAGTGATCCCCTACCGGCCAATAATGTTAATACTCCACTGGAAAGAAAATAAAAAATGGCACCATAGACAGGTAAAGAAAAATTATTACTGATACCTTTGTCAATCAGTATGGTCCCGGTGATAAAAAATCCGTAGATAAACGTGGCTATAATTCCCTTATTTAAGGTAATCTTTTTTCTATGACTTAACGCCACAATACTACCCAATACCACCATACCAACTCCAATAATTTTCCAAAATGATAAGGTTTCCTTTAGGAAAATAAAAGCCAAGAGTAGCACCCAAATATTACTAAGAGGCATTAGGATGCTGGTATCAGCAGTATCAGCATTTTTAGTGGCAAAAACCAAAAGATAATCGCCGATAGCACTCAAAACAACAGAGACCAAAAATAAACCCAAAAGATCAGTGTCGGCGGGAAAACGAATACCAAAAAATGGAATAAAAAGAGCCATGGTCAGGGCAGCGAAAAAATCAACCAGAACCGTAAAAGCAAAATCGTTACTACTGGGTTTTAGTTTGGTTCTGACTGTAATTCGCCAGCTAAAAGCAAAAAAGGCAGATAACAGAGCCAAAAGAATACCCATACTATCTTTGATTATAAATTACTTTCCCTAAAAACTTTCTCCAAATTCTTTTATGTTAATTAAAAGCATCGCCCCCTGTGATATCAACCAATTGGTGGCTTGGGAATTTTCATCAGTTATCCTTCCCGGTACACAATAAACCATTTTTCCTTTTTCAATAAATTTAGAAGCTAAAAGTATCGTCCCGCTCTTTTCCCCGCCCTCAATTATTACCAGCATATCGGCATATCTGGCCACTTCCTCATTCAGTTTTTCAAAATTCTCTCCCTTAAATATTTTTTTGGCCCCCAGTCTGATTACTTCCAAATTACATCCTTGTACCTCAATTGTTATCACTTCTGCCTTATCTTTTATTTCCTTCATTATTATCTCAATCACTTCTCCTCCATAACTTGTCATCCTCCTGCTTCCCACTATCGCAATTTTTTTCATAATTATTCCCCCACCGCCGCCGTTGAATATCGCGGTACCACCGTATTAGGTTCCTCAAACCATTCTTTTAAAAAGTCACCCACTATCGGCGCTGCTATGTCGCTTCCCTCCCCACCTCTTTCTACCAACACCGTAATTATTATTTGGGGATTATCCGCCGGCGCAAACGCTGTCAACCAGGCGTGGGTATCCTTAGTTCCGTCTCCCACTTCGGCTGTCCCGGTTTTGCAGGCTAATTTGGTTTTAAAATTAAAAAGCGGCCAGGCTGTTCCCCCGTTTTGACACGCTCCTATCATCCCGGTCTTAATTAAATTAATGGTTTTGCTGCTAATTCCTAAATCTTCACACTTAATCTCACTATTCTTTAGAATACTCATTTGACATTTTCTGCCTCCATTGGCAATTACACTCGTTTCCAAGTTTATTTGTAGCGGCGACACCGACACCTCCCCCTGCCCGATAACTAAATGATAGGTGTTTCCCAAAAACCACTTCTCCCCGCTGTTTTTTTCCTTCCACCTGGCATCCGGTACCAACCCCTCCACTTCAGCCGGTATCTCCACTCCGGTTTTTACCCCCATTCCGAATTTAGTCGCCCACTTTTTAATTTTTTCCGACCCCAAAGTCTCGCCTAGGCGATAAAAAAAGATATCATTCGACCGTTTTATTCCCTTAACTATATCTACCATTCCGTCCGTTGTTCCCCTTTTGGTCCATAGCCAGTTACTATAACTATATTCCCCCACTTTAATTACTCCGGTATCTTCAAAAGTCGTTGACTCGTTTATAACTCCCTCCTCTAATCCGGCCGTGGCTACCGCCAGTTTAAAGACACTGCCCGGATGATACTTTGCCCCTACTACCCGGTTCATCATCGGCAAACCGTTTTTATCTTCAAGATAATTTTTAATTTTAGAAGAATCCGGTTCATAGGCAAAAACATTCGGGTCAAAACTGGGGCTGGAGGTCATTACCAAAATCTTTCCTGTTCCTGCTTCCGATACCGCTGCTGCCGCTTTTTTTCCGGCTAATAACTTAAACATCTTTTCCTGCCAATAGGCATCAATACTCAATTCCACTTCTTTACCGGCTACAGCCGCATATGTCCCCAATTCCCGGACCAATCTGCCCTTAGCATCAACTTCGGTCAATTTCTTCCCGTCGGTTCCCAACAGCTGACAATCCATACTTTCTTCAATTCCACCCCGACCCACCAGTGATAAATTATTTAGTTTTCTTCCTCCGCAAACACCATATTTAAGTTCGCCACCATCCGCTTTTCCCACATAGCCGGTAACTGCCCCCAAGGCCTCTCCGTATAAATATTGACGTCTTTTTATCCCGTCAACCTCCTGACTTCGAACCAACACCCTGCCTTTCCGATCAACTATTTGTCCCCTATCGGCCAAAATCAGGGTTTCAGTAACCTTATTATCTCGTGCCTGTTGCCTGTAATATCCTCCTCTTATCCAACCCAACCTTAATACTCCGGCCAACAACACTAAAAAGGACAAATAAACCAAAAGTTTAATACTCCAATATCTCTTCATCGGTTGTTAATTGTTCTGACCCTCTTTAACAGTTCCAAATCCTCCAACAATACTCCACAGCCCCGGATCACCGCCTGGGCCGGTTCCTCCACCACCATCGTACTTATTTTTGTCTCTTCTTCGATGGCTTTAGTAATTTCCACCATTTGAGCCATTCCCCCAACCAGTATTATTCCTCTTTTCAATATATCCTCCGTCATTTCTGTTGGCATTTCATCCAACACCCCGCTAATCATTCGGACAATTTTATTAATTAAAAATGCCACCGCCTCCTGAATTTCCGTTCCACCTACTCTCAAACTTTTAGGTAAACTATGTTCCAAATCCCGACCCCGAACTATCCCTCCCCCTCCGATTTTTAATTTTTCGACACTGTTTTTACCAATCAACAATCCATACTTCATTTTGACATAGTTTATAATCGCCTCATCAAAATTATCTCCCCCTAATTCCAAACACCGTCCGATCACCAATCCCCCCATCGAGACTAAACTTATTTCTGTTTTACTTCCACCGATATCTACTACCAAAACCCCTCCGCTTTCATTTAAATTATAACCGGAGCCCAAAGCCCCTACTACCCCACTATCCACTAAAACTACCTCACCCGCACCGGCGTTATTAAATACCGAAACATAGGCTCTTCTTTGCACTTCCGAAATTTGACTACTCACTGCCGCCACCACCTTTGGTTTTAACAGTCGGGGATACCCGCTCGGTATTTCAAAAATTAATTTCAGATAGTTTCCCGCCAACGCTTCCGCTGCCTCCAAATCAACCACCACTCCTTTTTTAACCGGCTGCACCACTTCAATCAATTTTGGCTCTCGACTCATCGTTTCCTTGGCCCTTTGCCCAAACATTAAAAAGCGGCTTTGACCCCACTTTTTCTTTTTCAACTTTGCCACCGATGATGGCTCATCCACCACAATCCCCTTACCCTTCAAATAAATGCTAATGTGACTACTCCCCAAATCCACTCCCATCTGCCAATAAAAGTTGGAAATAAATTCTTTTAACCCGACCACCTGTTAAGTATATAATCACTTTGTGGTCAAAGCTACTAAATTACTCTACCTTCTCCTCTTTTTTTTAATTCCCCTTGTCTTTACTACTTTCAATTCCGAACTGTTTGAAGTTCCCAAAATGTATCTGGTTTATTTTTTCACTGTCATGATTTTATTTTTTCATGTCATAAATTATTTTAAAGGTCAAGTTTCTTTGTTCTCTAAAACCCCCCTCAACCTCCCCCTCCTTCTCTTTCTCCTGATTCAGGTTATCTCCACTATTTTTTCGGTTGACATCCACACTTCATTTTTTGGCTATTACTCCCGCCTCAACGGCGGTCTCCTGTCCCTCTTAGCTTTTAGTCTCCTCTTTTTTATTTTAGTTAATTATCTTGACGATAAATTTAAAAACGATATTATTAACTTTTCCCTGATTTCCGGATTTATTGTTGCCACTTACGGCATTCTCGAACACTTCGGTATCGACGCCAAATTTTGGCTTCAGGACGTTTCTACCCGGGTATTTTCTACCCTTGGTCAACCCAATTGGCTCTCGGCCTATCTTTGTATCCTTCTTCCTTTTTCTCTTAACAAATCTTTTATCTCCCCAAAACCCATTCATAAATCATATTTCATATTTCTTACATCACTTTTTTATATCTGTTTGTTATTTACCAAGTCTAAATCCGGTTTAGCTGCCGTAGCCATATCTTTAGGAATATATTTTCTCATTTACTGCCTCAATCTTTTTAAACTACATCGTAGTTTCAAATCATTTGCGAAGGCGGCTATTTCACCATTTTTACTTATATTTACGTTTATTATTTTTTCCCTAACTATCTCAAACCCCATCAAAGATATATTATTTTCCCCACCCGCCCAAACCACACAACTATCGGCAGATCCCACTATTAACATCACCCCCTCGGAAGATATCCGAAAAATTGTCTGGTCAGGGGCTCTAAAACTCTGGCAAAAATATCCCGTTTTCGGTACCGGTCCGGAAACTTTTGCCTACACCTATTATTCTGTCCGTCCGGCCTCCCACAATCTCACCTCTGAATGGGAATTTCTCTACAACAAAGTCCATAACGAATATTTAAATTATTTGGCCAACACCGGTACTCTCGGTTTTCTTTCTTATTTTCTTCTCATCTTTTCATCTATTTATCTTTTTATCTCCCGCCGCCGATGGGAATTACTCGCCGCTTACCTCTCTGTTTTAGTCACCAATTTTGCCGGTTTTAGTGTGGTAGCCGTTTCTCTTTTCTTCTTTCTTCTTCCTGCTCTTTGTCTTAATCCCCCTCTATCACCACCCCCCGCCAAACTCCGTTGGCTTCTTCTGACTCTAACCCTCATATTTTCTTTCTACGCTATAAAATTAATATTTTCTTTCTTCCTTGCCGATATCGCTCTAGCCCAAAGCGACCAGGAAGATAACCAAAACCAATATGTCAAATCCTACCAATACCTCCTCAAATGCTATCAACTTAATCCCCATGAGCCTGTATATCTTAGCCGTCTTTCTATTCTCTCTGCCAAACTTTCCGCCTCCTATTTCTTAGAAAAGGATCCCTCTTCCGCCTCAAAATTCGCTACCAACTCTATTGAATTTTCCGATCTGGCCCTTACTATTTCCCCTTTAAATATCAACTTCCTTAAAGAACGTACCCAGGCCCTTACCTATCTGGCCACTATTGATAATCAATACTATTCTCAGGCTATTGCCACCCTCCGTCAAACCGCTCTCCTGGCTCCTACCGACGCTAAAACTTTTTATCTTTTGGCTAAGTTTTATAACGCCATCAACGATTTCCAGAACACTGAAATCAATTATTTAAAAGCCATTGAACTCAAACCCAATTACGATCATGCCTATTTCGATCTTGGTCTCCTCTATTTCAATCAAAAAAAATACAATCTGGCTAAAAAATACTTTGAATTAAATTTGCAGTATTCCCCCGGCAACCAAAACTCCCTGGATTATCTCAAAAAAATTAAATAGCTATATTATTATACAATGTTATTGTATAATAGCGATATATGCAGCTTTCTATAACTTCAAAAAAAATATTATCTATCTTCTTTTCCAACCCAAATCAAAAGTTTTTCATCAACGAACTCATCCGTAAAACCGGTCTCTATCCCAATTCTGTTCAACGGTCTCTACTGTCCCTTATTAAACAAGATATTCTTATTTCCTCTCGATCAGGTCGGTTTAGGTTTTATGAGCTTAACGCCTCGTACAAATATTTAACAGAAATAAAACAAATCATCACCGAAAAAAGCGAAAATACTTTTGTTGTTGAGGAAAATAAATATAACTGGGTAAAAATTGTCAATCGACGAACATCTATGTCTTTCTCGATGGCCTGGACCGACGGATTGTTTAATAAAATGAAGAAAATATATGGAATATCCATCCAAACCAGTTGGTACAACGACATAACCTACGGCGTTTATCATCCAAAAGAAGAATTGATGATGTTGGGAAAAGCCATGGCCCAAAAAATCACTCAAAATAAAAATTTCATTAACAGTGACATTCGTCTTTGTCAAAAAACTTGTGATGGCTTAGTTAGTTTTTCTCGAAAGATATCATCGTTAAACCTACCTAATTTCACTAATAAACAACTAATCAACTGGCTTAGACATTTCTATCAAAAATACGCTAATGTCTTTGCCTATATAGCCTCCCCTCACGGAATAGAAAATTTTTTTGAAAGCCAGATTAAAAAAACCGTAACTAACGAAAAAGAACTCAGAATATTGCTTTCACCCATCTCCACCAAAGATAAAGAACGTGATGAAGCCCTAATAATTGCTGATTACGCAAAAAAACACGGTTTTAACAAAAATTTTTATAAATTACTCGACAAGCATTGTCAAAATTATTGCTGGCTCCCTTTGTTTAGTATCTATGCCCAACCCCTAACCCAAGAATATTTCGAAAGTGAAATAAAAAATATATTGGACAGGGTAAAAAACCCAAAAAAAGAAATATTAAAACTACACAAGGAAGAACTAAGAGTCAAGAGACAAATCCAAAAAATATTTACAAAATTAAACGCCAATAGATTTTTAATTGATCAAGTCAACTTCTTCCAGGAATATATCTCCTTAAGAACCTATCGCAAAAATGCTGTTAGCCAAGCCCAATATTATCACTTACCCTTATTTTACGAAGCCGGGAACAGGTTAGGTTTAAATAAAGTCGATGTAAAACTCTTCTCACATGAAGAATTAATTCTGGCCTTGTCGGGAAAATTATCAAGAAAAGATATTAAATCGTTGCTGACTGAAAGAAATAAAGGCTGGGCATTATTGATGCTTAATGGGAAAGTTAAAATCTTTACCGGAACAAAAAACATTATTGAAACCATTGAACGTTATCGAATAATTGCTCCAAGCTCTGCCATGCAAAGAGTAGTTAAAGGTTCCATTGCCTGTCGGGGTAAAGCTACCGGTCAGGTCAAAATCATAAAAAAAATATCCGAATTATCCAAAGTAGAAAAAGGTGATATTTTGGTAACAAAAATGACTACTCCGGATTATGTCGTTGCCATGCAAAAAGCCGCTGCCATAGTCACTGATGAAGGCGGAATCACCTGTCATGCCGCTATTGTCTCCCGGGAATTTAATATTCCCTGTATTATCGGGACTAAAAACGCCACCCAAATTCTATCCGATAATGATCTGGTCGAGGTCGATGCCTTGGCCGGAGTCGTTAGGGTTATCGAGGCTGTCGAAGTTACTGAAGATATAAAAGTCATTCCCGGAAAAACAATCTATAAAGGGAAAGTTCGGGGAAAAGCCAGGATTATCCTCGATGCTGCTGATTTTAACAAAATCCAATCCGGAGATATTTTAATTACCCCCCAGACTACACCCGAATATCTTTCCGCTCTCTACCGTGTCAAAGGTTTTATTGCCGATGAAGATTCACTCACTTCCCATTCCGTCTTATACGGAAAAGCACTTAGATTACCCTCTATAATGGGAACAGAATATGCCAGAAACGTCATTCAGGATGATGAGGAAATTGAACTTAATGCCACCAACGGCCTAGTAAGAAGATTTGTCTAACTCAATCCTCTCTTTCCCCACAAACCGATACAATTTCCCTCCGTCTTTTTTAATGTGATCAGTAAATAATATTCCATTTAAATGATCTAGTTCGTGCTGCAATACAATTGCCTCAAAACCATCCATTAATTGTTGTTTTTGGGTTAATTTTTCGCTCTTAATTTCCTCCCAACTTACCTCAACTTTCAGAAATCTTTTTACTGTCCCGTAAAGATTGGGAAAGGATAAACAACCCTCCAAAAAGTCCTCTTTTTTGCCCTCACTGTCTTCGATTATTGGATAAACTTTTTCTCCATAGGTCTTAATAATTTGAGGATTTATCATCACCAGTATTTCTTTTTCTTTTTTAATTCCCAAAAAGCGGTTTTTATATCCGATTTGAGTCGACGCCAACCCGGCCCCGTTTTCGCTTTTGTCAAGCACCTCAACTAAATCCTTTATCTCCTTTAATAGTCTGGCAGTGACATTTTTTACTTCCTCCGTTTTTACCCGCAATTTTGAATCGGGGTATAGAACCATTTTTCTCATGTCCATATTATATAATAAGCCATGATTTCCCTGGTTTTTTTTGGTTCTTCCGAGTACTCTCTTATAATTCTTAGAAAAATTTTAACCCTGTCAAATTTTTCTTTGTCTTTGGTTGTTTCCAAAATTGACAAACCCTTCGGTCGGGATCAAACCGTTACCCCTAATCCCGTCGTCAAATTCGCCCGCGATAATAATCTCCCTCTCCTCCAAATCGAAAATTTTTCTCCTGACCATAAATCATCTATCATCAATCATAAATCTGATCTTGGCTTATGCGTTGCCTTCGGTCCGCCCTTTTTTGATGAGGATTTGATTGATATGTTTACCCACAAAATCGTCAATATTCACCCCTCTCCTCTGCCCAAATACCGTGGGGCAACACCTGGCCCCTGGCAAATTATTAATGGCGAAACTGCCTCAGCTGTTACCTTTTTTCAAATCGATCCCCTGCCTGATCACGGACCAATCATCGCCACTATCCCCTTTACTATTTCTTCCACCGAAACAGCTGATTCTTTTTATCAAAAAGCTTTTTCTATGGCTGCCGATAACCTTGACTCAGTTCTTGAATCATATACAGGTCCTAAATCATCTCTAATTCCTCAAGACCATTCCCAAAAAAGTTATTTTCCCAAACTGTCTAAAGATGGGGCAAAAATAGATTGGTCCTGGTCGCCGGAAAAAATTGAACACTTTGTCCGAGCCTTAATTCCCTGGCCAATTGCCTGGACTTTTGCGGCAAATCATAAAGGGGTAAATTTTAAAATGAAAATATTTTCTTTTGATTCTAAAATTAACGAACCTCAAAAAGTCCAGATCGAAGGCAAAAAATTCACTTTGTGGTCCGAAATAAAAACCCATTACTCAATAGTCAAGCAAAAATACCTACTTCAATATCACCCATAAACCAGGAAAAATCTCATCATAAATATTTATTTTAGTAAAATAATTGTCTGTTTTTCTCTACCTAAAGAGTTAAGTTTATACCTAATATACCACCTTTTTTATTTTGACAAAAACTTGCAAATTCTTTTTAATTATTTAAAGGAGGAGCAAAATTATGCCAGTCAAAAAGAAAGCTAAGAGAAAAGTCAAAAAAACAAAATCTAAAAAAAGAAAATAAGTCTTAACTAATTAAAAAAACGGCGCTTATTTGAGTGCCGTTTTTTTAATCTCCCCCTTCATTTTTTTAAGACATTTACTACAAAAACTACCGCTGATTTTATCCTTACCGAATCCGAGAGTCACCTTTTGGATATTGGCCTTAAAAGTCCTTGGGGTGCGGTTTTGAGCATGTGACCGATTCCGGCCAATCTTTGTCCCTTTGCCGCATAAATTACATTTTCTCATGGGATATACTATAACACATGGATTTTCTTTTTTCCTTCATTCTTCCTTTCTTCGGTCTCATTTTGGCAGTTACCATCCACGAATTTGCCCATGCCCTCGTTGCTGACCGCCTTGGTGATCCTACCCCTCGGGCCGCCGGTCGTCTAACTCTCAACCCCCTCTCCCACCTTGACCCTCTGGGCACAATCATGATTTTTATTGCTCATTTCGGTTGGGGAAAGCCAGTTCCCATTGATCCTTATAATTTTTCTTCGCCTCGGCGCGATGAAATATTGGTTGCCCTAGCTGGTCCGGCCAGTAATATTTTTTTGGGGGTTGTTCTGGGAATCTTTTATCAAATTACTGGAATTTATCACCCGATCATCCAAATAATTGCCGTTACCGACTTTTATCTTGCATTTTTCAACCTTTTGCCCCTTCCCCCTTTAGATGGTTCAAAAATATTTTTAAACCTTCTCCCGATTGAGACTGCTCTAAAATGGCAGGAAGCTTTTGACCGCTACGGCTATTTTTTAATAATCATCCTTCTCTTCCTTCCCTTTGCTGGATCTTCTCTGATAAGTTTCTTGGTCTCCCCACCGGTAAACTTATTAACCCACCTATTTTTTTAGAGTATAATTAGTTTATGAATCAGAGTCGTCTTCTTCTGGGTGTTCTTTTGCTCTCACTTTTTTCTTTCGGTCTTTTTCAAATTGGTTCTTCTCTTAATGGCTCAGCCGTTTTAGGAGACAGTACCATTTCTCAGCCAATTACCGCCCATCCCGATGTTATCCCTTGCCAAGTTATTATTCCCATCATTAATTCCTATTGCGCTGATTCAAATAACTGGCTTATCTGTAAAACTCTTGACAACGTTTTAAAGACCTATTGTCCCTAATTTGTTAAGTTCCGCCACCATTTGATTAATTTCCTTCGCCTTCATCCCATGTACCCTTGCTCCCATCTCCAACGTCTCCGTTGTTACCATCCCACAACCGACACAGTGAAGTCCATATTTCTCAATCAATACCCCTACCAGTTTTGGGTTCTTTTCCATCAACTCTCCGATTATTGTGTTTTTAGTTATCTTTTTTTTAGATTTCATCTAGTTTTATCTTTTTTAATTCATTATAAATTCCTGTCTCAACTCTTTGCCAAACACCCCTCAAATGACATCCTCCCGCCCTAATACAATCACCACTCTCGCCTAAACAACCCACTAAACCTTTATTTTCCCCAAAAGCCTCCAAAAGATCATACATATTCTTTTTCTTCCAATTCCCGGTCAAGACGTAACCGCCATTTTTTCCTTCTCTGCCTTTAATTATTTTTCCTTTACCCAATTTAGCTGCCACCTGACCCAAAAATCTATAGGGTAATTGTAAATCTCTGGCCGCTTCCGATAGTGACATCGTTTTACCCGTATTTTTAGCCAAATAAGCAATTATCTCTACTCCATATTCTACTTTTTTTGACACACTGATCATGCTACAATTCTATCATCCTGCTGAAAGCGATCTTTAAGAAGGTGTTTTTTCTAGCTAACCTATACTAAATGGGAAACGGATTGTTTCTGGGGGTGATACCCTAGAACAGTTTTCCACCACGTCAGTTTGCGTGGAGAAGCCACTATTGAAGTTAACTTTTGGCAGGCCTATTTCTTTAGGTGAAATTTTAAACGAAGTGAAAAAATTTTCCTAAAGACATGGTCCAGCGAACGCAGTGAGTCAGACTTCCATTGGAACTTATTTCAATTCAAATTCAATTCCTTCTTCAACCTCCCCCACACCTTCCCCATCGTCTTCTGATTATTTTTTGCTTCCTTCCTGATATTTTTCCTAAATTTATGTTGAAAATATTTCGGATTATCCAAATATTCCAACAAAAAATCTGCCGCCTGACCCGGTTTTTCTTTTACCCACCCCAGACCTTTCTCTTTAATTATCTCCACATTACCATCCTCCTGCCCTCCGATATGGGTTATGGCCACCATG
>PEWA01000018.1 GCA_002780135.1 Candidatus Shapirobacteria bacterium CG06_land_8_20_14_3_00_40_12 | reverse complement strand
AACCCGCGAGCTTTTGACAGCGCAGACTTTCCAAGTCTGTGGAATGAACCACTATCCGACCCCTCCAGATTTAGAATGAGCTTGTTATTTTACCGATTTATTGGTTTTTAATAAAGAATTGAGTTTGGAGGCGGCTTTTTTAAGAAGGGACTTTTCAGAACTATAACAAAGTTTTTTGAGGGCTTCTTCGAGGGAGAACCATTCACGGCCAAGAATTACTTCACGGTCGGAATATTTAGTCAAACTATCTTCGAGATACTCCATTAAATAAAAAGTAACTTTTTTGGTGATATCTTTCTTTAGAGTTTTATCCCAAAAGACATAGTCTCTTGAGCCAATTTTATCCACAATCCGGCTTTTGACCCAGCCTTCTTCTTCGACCTCGCGGAGAGCGGCCTGCTTGAGAACTTCCCCACTCTGAAGATGGCCTTTGGGAAATTTATAGATGATTCGGTGGGTGGTATTTTTGGATGTTGATTTTTTGAAGAGAACTTTGATCAGTAACCAAATGGGTTGACCTTTTTGGAGACGATAAACAATTCCACCGGTGGAACGCTCGTCGTAGTTTAAATTATCCATATTTTGGTTATTATTTGACACAGGTTATTATACCTCGAGTAAGACGAACGAGATTTTGGGGGGAAAGAGAAAAGACGGAATGAGAGTCACCGGCGGCAGACCAAATTTGAGAAAAATTTAAAAGATCTTCGTCAATATAAGTGATAATGGGGGTAGAAAAACCGAATGAAGGAACACCACCAATAGCATAACCAGTGTGTTTTTGGACAAAATCGGCATCAGCTTTGGAAATTTTTTGACCAATTAAAGCCCCAATCTTGTTTTCATCAACCCGGTTGGCGCCACTGGCAACAATTAACAGGAGGTGGTTATCGGCTATTTTAAAAATAAAAGATTTGGCAATTTGTCCGAGCTGACACCCAAGAGCAGTGGCGGCATCAACTGAAGTGCGGGTGGACCGGGAAAAGGTGGTGATGTCGAAATTTAGATTTTGGGATTTGAGGTAATTGAAAAACTTCTGGTTCATGGTGTGCCCGGCGGGAGTTGAACCCGCATCGCTCCCTTCGGAGGGGAGAATCCTATCCATTTGACGACGGGCACAATAGACGTATTATACAAAGCTCTGGACAAAAAATCCCCCCGGTTTTACCGAGGGGGATTATCAAATTCAACTAAATTATCGGAAAAGACCTTTTAGCCATTCCCAGAACCCACCTTTGGGAGCGACGGTGGGGGTGGCCATTTCGCTGGGAGGTGCCATTTTAGTCGGATTTGTTTCGATTATTTTAATGTATCCGGAAGCAGAAGAAAACCTGGATATAGCTGAGACAGACGAGATAAAGGAGATTGACGAAAGTAAAACAAAAAGATTTAACTTTAATTTTAAACGCCTGGTTTTCTCCCGGGTAAAAATCCCTATTCCGGTCGTTTTGGTGATATTGGTTATCCTGACAATATTTAGTCCTAAAAATTTGGCTACGTTTTTGCAGTCAACATTTTTGAAAAATAAAAATGAAGTTGTGATGGTACCGACAATTACTCCGACGCCGTTTAATGAGCCGGCAATGGTCTTACCGGCCGCTGACCCGTCAATTAAAATCATAGTTTTTAATGCCGGGGCGGAAAAGGGTGAAGCTAAAAGAATAAGTGGTCTATTTAAAGAGGCAGGTTATAAAAACGTGGAAGCGACTGATTCGGCCAGAACTATTGAAAATGCCCTGATTGAATTCGGAGACACTGATACCGGTCAGGCTGATCTGGTGGAGGATATATTAAAGGGAGAGTATTTGACCGTCAACCGATCACCATCAGAGGGCTCAGGGGCTGAAATTAACGTCTTTTTGGGTGCACAACCCATGCCGTCTGATGGTAATCCTGACTATAGAAACGAAAATTTTGATCTTTTCTTTAATTAAACAAACGGAGCCGTTACAAAATGTAACGATTTAAAAAGATGATTAGTGAAAGAAGGAAGTCAGGTCGTCACAAAATGTGACCAACTGAAAATGCTTGCATCTGATGGAGAAAAATATTTTACTGCTTGAAAAGATAACCAATAGTAAGGTAATAAGTAAACAAAATTATTTACCGCCGAGAAAAATTAAAGAGGTTAAATAAAATTCCCACCCTTGTTTTTTTGGTTACTTGTTACAATAACTTATCACTAGGAGAAAACGAACTTATGACTACGTATCATACAGCGACGCCTTCCATTTTTTATGTCGATTTTAGTTTATTTTTACATTTAGTTAAAGTATTATGGTTATAGATGATCACCAAAAATCAAAAAATAAAATTTTGGCTTGATGGCTCGATAAAGGATCGTAAAACTGCTCTCGATTTGTACAAACTCAAACATTATGATTGGTGTTTATTTTTATGGCATTTGTCTTTGGAGAAAATTATTAAAGCCAACATTATCGATAACAATAAAGAAATAATTTTTATCCACAATTTAATAAAATTAGCTCAGAACACTAAAGTTGGATTATTGGATGAAGAATTAAAATTATTGGCTACTATAAATTCGTTTAATTTAAATACCCGTTATGATGATTACAAATATTCTTTTTATAAAAAATGTAGCAGCATTTTTACCCGCAAATGGGTTATAATATGTAGAAAGATTTATCTTAAATTTAAAAATAATCTGTGAAAAAGATATATAAAAATATTGCCTTAAAGTATGCGTCTATTTTGAATAAAAATGGTATCAATGTCGATGCTTTGTATTTATTTGGGTCAAGAATTAAGGGAACAAATGATAAATATAGTGATTTAGACACTTGTATAGTTTCAAAAAGTTTTGGCGAAGATAGAGTAAAAAACTCTGCCGATTTATATTTTTATACAAAAAACGCCTCACCTCTAATTGAACCTCATCCTTTTTCTTTAACTGATTTTAAAGATAAATCAAATGATTTTGCCCAGGAAATTCAAAAAACAGGAGTAAGAATTATCTAAATTGGGTTTTGGTAAAATAATTGATATTGTGAAAAATAAATTCTTGGATTAGGTAATTATTATTGCCTGTTTTTTGACGTTTATTGGTTTGAGGCTATATCCGTATTTGGATAATGAGGTGCCACTGGGGTATGATCCCGGATTATATCTTTACGGATTTAAAAATTTTCCCTTTACTATCCCCTGGTTAAAAGCCACGTTTCCACCGGGATTGTTTGCTTTGGTTAAATTAATCCCTTTTGATCCGACTTATCTGGTTGTTCCTCTGATTCTATTTTTCTCGATACTGATGTTTGTAGCACTGTATCTGCTGATTAACCGGCTGTTTGACAAAAAGGCAGCTTGGTGGGCAATATTTCTTTTGACCTGTTCTCTAGTCCAGTACCGCGTCTATTATTGGTACTATCTAAAAAATGTGGCGGCGTTGGCGCTGTTATTTTTTACCTTTTACTGCCTGCTTCAGAAATCATACTGGGCGGTGTTTTGGGGAGTGTTGACAGTTTATTTTCATTCCCCCACCGATTTTATTTTGTATTCGGCTCTGATTTCCGGAGTTATATTTTTTAAAGGTCGCCGGCCATATTTTTTACTGACTCTGATTTTGACACTGCTTCTAGTCTCACCTTATATAATTTCTAATTTAAATTTTAGCTTTACTCCGATAGTGCAGGGAATTGTTACCTCTATTGGCCAACCGTCGGGAACTTTTTATGAACCATTGCAGGTATTGGTGTTGGGAATTTTGTATCTGCCGTTGGGCCTTTGGGCTTTTGTTAAAAATTACAAAAAATATCCGTTTTTGATATTGCCGATTATGGGGTTAATGGTGACGACAGTGTTTAGATTATTTTTTTACCGGAGGCTTTTAATTTACCTTGATATATTTCTGTTGACTTTTGCATCACTGTATTTATCCAAGGTCAAAACGAAGTTAGTAGGTATTTTGGTGATAGCTAATTTGGTATTTATCACCTTTTTTGTCAAAAGAACGGCATATCCCCTGATTAACTTTGATGAATTTAGAGAAATTCAACAAATTGAGGTTGATGGGTATCTGCTGGCCACTGACGAAATGAATTCCCCTTGGCTGATGGGCTACAGCAAGGCGCGACAGGTGATAACGACGGGTTTGAATCCGGCTGATAATTATTGGACTCCGGATGAGTGGAATCAATTTTGGTTTGGAACACTGGAAAAAGAGGTGGAAGAGTTGAAAAAATTACCCCAACCGCTGTATATTTACCATTCCGACCGCCAACTAGTGTTGCCTTTTGTCAACGATTACCAATGTTTTCAAAAGATTTCCTGGCGGGTGTATAAATTTGTTTGTAAGTAATTTAGGTAAAATTAAGGCCGATTTTCCAAACATTTCTTTCTAAAAAAGCTTCGATGGTTTGGCGGTTGGCTTTGTTTATAAGGTTGGAGTGGGAAAGTTTATTGCTTTTTGCATAGTCAGCTAAAGTGATGATTTTTTTACCTTCTAAATATGCCAATCTTTTGTAATAACTATTAGTTAGTGCTTTCCCGACTATTTTTTCCATTATTTTAGTTGTTCCTTTTCCGTCGAATTCTACGAATGCTTCATAATACATTTTTCGATCGATAAACTTAACATTTATGGGAACAAATCCTTCTCTTATCAAAAGATAATTATTTATTACCCTGCCAATACGGCCATTACCGTTGATAAAGGGGTAAATATATTCAAAAGTGAGGTGCAGGCGGGCAATACGTTTAATAATATTTTCATGACTGCTGGCATTGTATTCTGCTAACATCTTTTGGAGTCTTTCAACAACTTCTTTTGGAGCTGGGGCGATATGACTTCCAACCCGAACATATTCATTGTCTTTTCTAAATCTTCCGGCAACATCGTCACGAATATTGGAAATCAGCATTTGGTGAAGAGATAAAATTACTTCGAGATTAAGTTCTTGTTCTTTGGCTTTTTTGTCAATATATGACACCACTCGGGCTAGGTTTTTGGCTTCAAAAATTTCCCGTTCAGTGATGTATCTATCGAGATTTATTTGAAGAAGAATTTTTTCAGTTTCTTCAAGGGTCAGGGTGCTATTTTCGATGGCGTTTGAGTTGTAAACCTGTTCGGCAACTTCGGCTTCAGTAACGAGCTTAATTAATGCCTCCTTACCTGTAGACGTCTGATAATATCTCTCACGAAGTAAACTTATCTTGTTAAAAACATTAAGTATGTTTGCCATATAACCTACATTGTAGATATTTTCACGGTTTTGTCAATATAATCGTGAAAAATGGGTGGTATTTAGAGTTTTTTACGATAATGGTTGGTTTTCCGTGACTCACAAAGCTTAAGTCGACTTCACTAGATTTGGGGAAAAAATGGATTAAAATAGGGGTTGTGAAAACAGGAATCGAACCACACCCAATCCAGTTTCAAATATTACGGTATTTGGTGTTCCATCCCAAAGCACGGTTTTCCGAACTTAATGCCCTAAAAGTGCCGACTGATCAATTTACATTTCACCTAAAGACGTTGGTTGACGGCGGATTGGTTACAAAAACAGAGGAAGGAAAATATGACCTGACCATTGTGGGAAAAGAATTTGGAAACAGACTGGACACTGACGGGGTTGGAGTGGAAAAATTGGCAAAGGTAACGACTTTGATTGTCTGCATAAAAAAGGGTAAATATTTGGTTCAACAGCGATTAAAACAGCCTTATTTTGGATACTATGGATTTTTTGGCGGGAAAATAAAATACGGGGATACGCCGCTTCAAACTGCTAAAAGAGAATTGGAAGATGAGACGGGGTTAATGGCAAAGAAAATGACATTGGTTTCTCTTAAACATAAGATGGACTATTCGGAAACGGGGAAACTGTTGGAGGATAAGTACTTTTTTATTTTTAGAGCCGAAGGAATAAAGGGAAAGCTGATTGAGGAATTTGAAGGAGGAAGAAATTTGTGGTTAACGAAGACCGAAATATTAAAAATACCAAATTTATTTGACGGAGTAGATACAATCCTGGCAAGTATCGGCAAAAAACAGTTTAGTTATATCGAAAAGAAATATAAGGTAAGAGGATTTTAAGGCGAAAATTGATATACTAGCGTTACCGAGGAAGGGTGCGGCGAATGGTAAGCCACGGGTTTGCT
>PEWA01000027.1:15231-19941 GCA_002780135.1 Candidatus Shapirobacteria bacterium CG06_land_8_20_14_3_00_40_12 | reverse complement strand
ACTTAATATAATTCTTTTCATATGATTGTTAAGTTTTCACCTCCTTTAAAATTAATAAATATAATTAACTTATAAACTATTTTAAGAAAATAACAAATAGTTAGTTTTTAATATTTTTCTTTGATTTACCGTAATGTAATAAATAAAGCCAAAGTTTGGGGAATGTTTTTTTGAAAAATTGGAGGACAATTAGACCGATAAAGATTCCTAAAAGGTCAATAAGAGTGTCGCGGAAGTGGCCACTGCGACCGATAACAAAATACTGATGAAACTCGTCTGTGAGTGAATAAAGATAGGAAAACAGAATTGACCTTGCCGGAGACAAAGTAGCCAGAACAATTAATACCAATAATACGGCATATTCAATCAGATGAAAAGTTTTTAGAACAATAAAACGTTGAAGTGAGGTACCGGTGATAGCAGTGGTGGGGATCGAAGAAAGATAGTAAATAAACATCATCCAAAGGAGAGCGGGAAACCAAATGATGATTTTATTTATTTTTATTTTTTGACCCATGGAAGAGAAGGGGTGACAAAATAAGAATAGTACCGCCAATCATGAGAATGGTCGAAAATATCATAATCGGCGAGTTTGATTCTTTTATTGTAAGGCCAGAGGAGCGGGAAGCAATAGGAGGGAAAGTAATTCCCAGAACCGGAGGGCAATTAAGGCCGGAGGAAGAACTAACGGGTGGTTTTTTGGTTACGGTGGGTTTTTTAGTGACTGTCGGTTTTGGAGTGGAGGTGGATTTGGGGGGAATCGAATATGAATAAGAGGTGACAATTCTTTTTTGGGGATCGAGCAAGTAAACCGTATCACCGTCGTTGTTTAAAAAGCCGGAGGAAAAAAATGCCTGACAGGTAGAGAGAGCATCTACTTGAGTACAGGTAATTTTTCGGGAGTTGCCACTCTGATCTTTGACCCGCCAATCGGAGAGATTAACAGTAAAAGAATTAGGGTTATAAATTTTTATCCACTCGTCACCATCGTCAGGATCGGCTAATACTTCAGTAATTTCTAAATTTGTATAGGTTCCCGCGTTCGCAGGAATGACGGCCTCTGCGGTGGGAACGATACACTTATTATTTTCTTTATTGGGTGAAGTTTCAGTCAGACACCAGGAGCCATCGGGCTGACGGGAAAAGGATTGATGGTCGGGAAGGGGTTTACTGGGACGCGAGTCAACGACTGAACCACTCGAATCAACCAGGGAGATATCGTCGGCGGAAGTATTGTTGATAAAAGAAGTCGGGTTTTCAAAAGTTTTGATTTCCTGGGGGCCAAGAATTGAATCGAGGTGAAAATGGTGAGAGGTGGAATCACGGATAGTAAAACCGGTCAGGTCAACGGTTAAATCGGAAAGATTGATTATCTCCACCCATTCTTTTTGATTGACAGGCGGATCGGGATAGACTTCGTTGATATAAACCGGCAGCATGGACTACTTCAGTTTAGCTAAAGCTATGTCAATTTTCCCTAAGGTATTTTGGCGACCCAAAGCAGGGAGACATTCAACCACCGGCGGGGTAAAGGTGGCGCCGCAAATGGCGACACGAAGAACCATAAAATATTGGCCGGTGTTCCAGGAGTTTTTCTTGATTAAATCAGTTAATTTGTTTTGAATATCGGAAAAGTTGATTAAAACATCCTTAGTTTGGGAAAGCATGTCAATCACCAGCTTTTTGGTGGCATCACGCTGAAGTAAAAGGGAGGGATCATAATCGATATCTTCGAATATAAATTTGAGGGTGGCGGGAAGATCACTAAATTTGACAATCCGGTCTTTTAGAATTGGGATTAATATTTTAATTTGGTCATCGGAGGCCTTTGATAAAAACTTTTTGAAATAGGAAAAAAGTTTATCGTCGTTTAATTGGCGGATGTAGAGACCGTTGAAATAATCGAGTTTTTTACGGTCAAAGATGGCGGCTTTTTTGTGAAGATGCTCTAAACTAAACTCTTTGACGAATTCTTCGAGAGTAAAAACCTCTCTATCGGTGCCGGGATTCCATCCCAGAAGCATTAAAAAATTGAGCATGGCTTCCGGCAGATATCCCTCGTCTAGAAATTGTTGAGCGAATACCGAACCGAAACGCTTACTCATTTTACCCGGATGGCTGGGGTCTAATAATACCGTTAAGTGGGCGATTTGGGGGGCGGTCCAGCCAAAATATTTATATAGAAGAATGTGTTTGGGAGTAGAAGAAATCCACTCATCAGCCCGGATAATGTGGCTGATTTCCATGAGATGATCGTCAACCACGACGGCAAAATGATAAGTCGGAATGCCGTTACTTTTTATCAATACTTGGTCGTCAAGATCGGCAGTATTAAAAGTTATCGGACCACGAATCAGATCGTTAAAACTAACAGTTTCGTTATCAGGAATTCTCATCCGGATGACATAGGGAAGTCCATCTTTGAGATTTTGGGCTATTTCGGTCGGGGATAAATTTAGACAGTGGCGGTCGTATTTAGGAATTCTTTTTTTAGCCTTGGCGTCGTTTCGGATTTTATCTAATCTTTCTTGGGTACAAAAACAATAATAGGCATGATCCTGATCCAGCAATTGCCGGACATACTTCCGATAAAGATCCAGACGTTCTGATTGGACAACCGGTTCCCCGTCCCAGCTTAACCCAAAATCTTTCATAACTTTCTGGAGACGGTCGGCAGCTCCGGCAACCTGTCGTTTTTGATCGGTATCTTCAATCCGGAGTAAAAACTGCCCATTATTTTTTTTGGCAAAAGCGTAGCTATAAAGAAAAGTCCGGAGAGAGCCGATGTGTAAATCGCCGGTAGGAGAAGGGGCCATGCGGGTACGGACAAGAGATTCGGGCATATGGAAATTTTATCATTTATAATGAAGTGATGACTTCGTTAACTTATGTGGCCCATATCAGCCGGCGGATAATTAAATATGGAGGGGTGGGATTAGGCGGACTGGTGGCTATTTGGTGGATTGGCGGACTAATGGTTAAGGCATATCTGGCCGCTCATCCCCCATACATTCCACCAACAGTCAGATTTGGAATTCTGCCAAAGATTGTTTTTCCGGATAAGAAATTTGAAAGAAAAGAATTTAGTTTGGAACTGCCTAATGACTCTTTTCCAAAATTTAAAGATCAAACAAAAGTGTATGTAATTTACCGGTCTAAAAGTGTAATTGGGGAGTTGGAAGAGGCTAAAAAAACAGCGGCCCTGATGGGTTTTAGAAAAGAACCCACTGAAATAAAAACTGGAATTTATGAATTTGCTGACAGTTTGACTAACCGAACCCTGACCATGAATGTCCTGTCGGGTAATTTCAACCTCAGTTATCCTTATCTGGCTGACCAGCTACTTTTAAACCCCGATGAAATGCCGGATAAAACCGGGGCAGTGTCGGTAGCTAAAAGCTTTTTGCAACAGGCAGGAAAAATGTATCCCGACCTGGAAGAGGGTGAAAATAAGATAAGTTATTGGAAAATTGCCTTTGGGGAATTGAAGGAAACATCGGGATTAAATGATGCCAATTTGATCAGAGTAGATTTTTTTCGAAAAAAGTTGGATGGTGATCAGGAGATAGTAACTGACAACTTGAGCAAAGCTTCGGTGACCATATTGGTGTCCGGCTCCAGTCTGGCAGCTAAAAAAATAGTTGAGGTGGAATACAAATATATCAATGTTGATGTTTCGGCACCATCAACCTATCCAATTAAAACCCCGGAGGCAGCTTATGAAGATTTGAAGATGGGTTATTATTGGCCAGCAAAAGACAGTGAGGCAAAAAGTACGGTGATCAGAAAAGTAACTTTGGCTTATTTTGAACCGGTAACTCCGGCCCAGTTTTTGCAACCGGTTTACGTTTTTGGAGGCGATGGTGGCTTTACGGCTTATGTTCCAGCGGTGACTGATAAGTGGGTTCAATAAGAGCGATATTCCCAGGAAAGATTGGATTTGGCCCAAGCGACTAATTTCTCGGTATCTGCAAATCGATCAACACTTTGAGCTACTAAAGTCAGAAGATAATGGCCGTTTAGATTAACCAGTCCGATAAAAGAACCACTGGCTTCGGGTGTCCAACCTGTTTTTAGACCTTCAATTTCGGGTACTTTACCTAATAGTTCATTGGTGGAAACAAGGTGATGTTTTATTTGACCGCTTAAATCAGCCAGGTCGGTTTCTTTGGTTTTGGCCGCTACCACAATTGAGGGAAGTTTTAGAGACAGCCTCCCTATTTGAGAAAGATCATAGAGGGTAGAGTAGTGGTTAGGGTCATGGAGACCGTCAAAATTCATAAAATGAGTATTTAAAAGACCATATTTTTTGACCAAGTTGTTCATTTGACTGACAAAGGTAGGAGTACCGCCACTGACGTGGTCAGCTAAATTAAAAGCCGCATCGTTGGCGGAATAAATTAACAGTCCTGAAACTAGGGTGTTAACAGTAACTTTTTCGCCCTCTAAGAGATTCATGGTTTTGCCGACGGAATAAGCTTTGGCAGTGATGACTTCATCAAGCGGATAGAGATTGAGGGCGGTGAGGGCAGTGGCTAATTTAGTAACAGAAGCAGGATAAATTTTTTCTTCGAATCGGGAACCGGCGATAATCTGATTATCGGCCGGGTCGATTATTAAATAATATTGGGTGGAAAGAGGGGGGATGGTTTTGGTTTTGGCCACAGCTAAGGGGGGAGAAGTAAAAAAAGCGGGAGAATTTGACAGTTT
>PEWA01000027.1:0-15222 GCA_002780135.1 Candidatus Shapirobacteria bacterium CG06_land_8_20_14_3_00_40_12 | reverse complement strand
TTCAATAAAATGCCAGGTTAACAAAAATAAGTTAAAAATTAACAAGGCCCAAAACCAATTAATTTTTTTTAGCATTGGATAATCGGGAATCAACTCTTTCCATGTCGCGGGGGAAAAGGGAAGCTTCACGGACGTTTGAAAGATTTAATATCTGCATAGTAATCCGTTCGGCTCCGAAAGCAAAACCACCAAGGGGAGGCATGCCATAACGAAGGGACTGAAGATAGAGCTCGATATTTTGAGGATCGATCCCCCACTCCTTAACATGTTCCATAATGGTGGCATAATCGTGAATCCGCCGACCGCCGGTAAGCCACTCAACTCCCCGACCGAATAAATCAAAGCCCTGGTTATATTCGGGATCGGCGTCGTCAGGATAAGTATAAAAAGGCCGGGTTTTGGTAGGATAGTGGGTCATAAAGACCAAATCAGACTGATAAGTTTCTTTGGCCCACTTACAGATTTCCCGCTCGTCTTCAGGAGAAGGATCTTTTTCCTGACGGCAATCACGGCCAGTACGTTCATAAATTATTTGTTGGGCATCCCTTAATTTAATAAAGGGAATGTGGTCGGGTACCGACGGAATAGTGGCATCAAAGAGGGCCAGTTCAGCCTGACACTTGTCAGCTACTTCTGTCAAAATAAATTTAATCGTATATTCGGCCATGTCTTTGACCTCAAGCCATGAATCAATAAAACCAAATTCGGCATCGAGACTAATAGCTTCAGTTAAATGCCGGGTAGTGACACTAGGTTCGGCCCGAAAAATTTTGTTGACTGAAAAGACTCTTTCGAAGGCGGAAACAAGCAGGGACTTGTAAAGCTGGGGACTTTGGGAAAGGTAAACTTCATAGTCAAAATATTTAACCTTAAAAACATCGGCACCACCTTCAGGAACGGAAGAAATCATGGCAGGTGATTGAAACTCAAAGAAATCCTTGGCTTTTAGGGCCCGGCGGAAGGAATCAATAACCACTTCCTGAACCTTAAAAATAGCCTGAACTTTGGGATGACGAAAGCTTAGGGTCCGATAGTCAAGCAGAACCGGTAGGGAAACATTGAGTTCGGGCTGGTGAATATCAAAAGGTAATTTGGCGGCCGGAGATAAGAGTTTTAAATCCTTGACCTCCATTTCCACTTTGCCGGTTAATAATTTGTCGTTGAAATATTTGGAATCACGGGAGCGGATAGTGCCGGAAATTTCGACCACCGATTCGAGTTTGAGAGCACCCAGATCTTTGCCGCCGACGACCTGAAGAAGACCGGAGCGGTCGCGGATGTCAGCAAAAACTAATTTGCCGTAAGACCGGATACTATTTATCCAACCCTTAATGGTTAGTTCCTGGCCAGTTTGGTCTATGGTTTCTTTGATGAGTGTTCGCATAATTTAAATCCTTTGGTACTTCGTACCACCTTTCCTTTGATGAAAGGAACCTAATTAAATAATTATAGTAAAAAAATAACTCCAACGTGCATTTGGAGTTACGAATAAACGTCATGGTTTTTCGTGCTCCGATTGCGATCCACCACAGGCGGATCTCGGGATTACCCTCGACACACGTTATTCTTTTTACAGTTGAACTTCTGAAGGGTTCTAGTACCCGGCCGCTGCCGGGGTTCTTCCCTTAGCTCTCCCGATGTTGGTCGGAATCAAACGCTTTGAGATTATTGTAGCATAAATCCCTCTCCCCGCCAAGGCGGGGCTTCTCCCTTTGACGAAAGGGAGACTTCTATAAAATTTCTTTGACAATGAGCTGGGGGGAAGTGGTGCCATTCCAGGTGTTGAGATCGAGAGAGGCAATGAATGAAATAGGTTGACCAACTTTGAGACTAGAAAATAATTTGCCCTGCCTAAAGGCTACGGCGTCAAGGGAGCCAAATTTAAATTTTAGATGATCGCCGGTGGAACCAATCTGTCGGAAGGAAGAGATAATTAAATCTTTGAAATAAAAGGTTGGGGTGGGATTACCAATACCAAAAGGGGACAGTAAATTAATATATTTAATATTGGTTGGGGTAACGGCATCCAAAGTCATCTGGGCGTCAACGGCGGCAAGGGGGTCAAAGACAGAGATTTTGGCGGAGGTAAAATATGTCTCGAGTTTGTTTTTTAGTTCGGGAATATTGACCGGGTCGATACTAAATCCGGCAGCTAAAGCATGTCCGCCAAGATCAATGAATAAATCCTGAAAAACCCGCAAGATATTGGTAATATGATGACCCTTAACCGAACGGCAGGAGCCACGGGCAAAGCTACCTTTTTGGGAAATGATAATCGAGGGAAGATGATATTTTTCGGTCAGACGACCGGCAATAAGACCAATTACTCCGGGATGAAAAGAAGAATCGGAAATAAAAATAAACGAAGCAGTAGAGACGTTGCATGCAACGTCTCTACTAATTTTTTCTTCGGCAATTTCAAGTGATTTTTTTTCCAAACCCTGACGATTTTGATTGTGGTTATTTAAGAGAGTAAGAAATTTACCGGCTTCTTCCTGAATTTCAGAATTAAGAAAAGAAAAAGCCAAGGTCGGATCGTCAAGACGGCCAGCAGCATTAAGGCGGGGGGCAACAATAAAACTTAAATCGTATACCGAGAGAGAGTCGGATTTTATGCCGACGCTAGCCAATAAAAGTTTTAAGGATAAGGGTGGATTTTTCCGAAGAGAATTTAAACCATGAACCACAATTTGGCGGTTGATACCGGTGAGGGGCAGGCAATCAGCGACTACCCCGAGAGCGGCCAGACCTAAGTCGGTATCAGCATTTAATTCTTTAGCCAAAAAATAGGCCAGGGCGGCAGCAGAGGTATCGGTAGAATGAACAATAGCATCAACCGGTAATTTCTGGTCATTTTTTAAGTGATGATCAATAACCAGAATTTTTAATTGGGGTTGTTTGGTTAGTATTTTGGTAAACTCCTCGCCGGCGACAATGCCGTTATCGACAGTGATTAATAAATCAAATTTAACTTTATTCAATTCCTGAAATTTCAAAAAAGAGGTGGCCTTAATACCATAACCATCGGTTTCCCTGTTGGGTAATAAAACAAAAGTGGGAGAACCGAGGGAATTGAAGGCCTGGAAAAGAATGGCGGAAGAGACAATGCCGTCAACATCATAATCACCGTAGATAAGAATATTTTTGGAGAGATTATTTTTGATTAACTTGATGGCCGGAGTCAATTTTAAAAAATTTTGGGGTGAAGAGGGTTTGAGAAATTCATGGAAATCAAGGGCTTTTATACCCCGATTTTTCAGTAAAAGTCTTAAAATAGTTTTAGGATCTGAGCTTTTGTCTAAAAGGACCATGCCTCATTTTATGTTATAATTACGGTGTTGACAAAGCCTGGCGTCAACAATCTTTATTTTTGTTTATAAATCAGGCAGAAAGAATGGCAAAAAAGCTTTTTGTAGGGAATTTACCCTATACCATGACAAGCGACCAACTCCGCGAGCTCTTTGCAGCTATCGGAACAGTGACGGACGCTAATGTCGTTATTGATAAGATGAATCAGCGAAGTCGCGGATTTGGTTTCGTCGAATTTGAAAAAGACGAAGACGCGGCTAAGGCGATTACCGCCCTTGATGGTAGTGACCAAGGCGGCCGAAAAATGGTCGTTAAGGAAGCATTACCCCGTCCCGAAAAAACTGTATAAGTTATTTTTGTAGACACTTAAATCCCCCCGGCTGTGCCGAGGGGGATTTTTGGTTGGAACAAAATATTTAAGGTAAAATAAGCTATGGAGTTGCCCAAAAAAGTTATCGATTTGATGAAAAAATTTACCGCGGCCAAAGCCGAGATCTATGTTGTCGGCGGGGCAGTGAGGGATATGATAATTGGCCGGGAAGTTTATGACTGGGATTTTGCTACCAATTTAACTCCGGAGGAAATGAAAAAGATATTTCCCAAAAACTCTTTTTGTAATAATGCTTTTGGGACTTTTTCGGTAGTATCGGGCATTGATATATACGAAATTACGACTTATCGGACCGAGAAAAACTATAGCGACTCGCGACATCCGGGTAAGGTGGAATGGGGAAAAACAATTGAAGAAGATTTGAAAAGAAGAGATTTCACAATTAATTCGATGGCGATGGATACTGCCGGAAAAATAATTGATCTGTTTGGGGGGCAAGAAGATATAAAAAACAAAATTATTCGGGCGGTGGGAGAGCCGGATGAAAGATTTAAGGAAGATGCTCTGCGGATGATGCGGGCGGTGAGATTGTCGGCTCAATTGGGGTTTGTAATTGAAGAAAATACATTTACCAGTATTCAAGAAAATGCCAGTCTTTTGCAAAAGATTGCCGGGGAAAGAATCCGGGAAGAATTATTTCTGATTTTAAAGTCTGACCACCCCGGTGACGGAATGATAATACTTAAAAATAGCAGTATTTTGAGAGAATTGATGCCGGAAATGCTTTTGGGAGTGGGCATGGCTCAAAAGGGGCATCATATTTATGATGTCTGGAAACATAATCTCGAAACTCTTAATAACTGTGAATCAGCCGATCCACTAACCCGGCTGGCAGCTTTTTTGCACGATATTGGTAAAGCCAAAACCATAAAAGAGATCGGTGGCGAAAATACTTTTTATAACCATGAAGTAATTGGTAGCCGGATGGCAGTGGCCATCGGCAAGAGATTAAAACTGTCAAATGAGGAGTTACAAAAATTGTTTATTTTGGTCCGCTGGCATATGTTTACGGCCAGTGAATTGCAGACTGACAAAGCCATTAGACGTTTCATTCGCAATGTAACCGTCTCATATTTGGACGATATGATTGCTTTGCGACGGGGAGACCGGATTGGCGGTGGGGCGAGGGAGAGCAGCTGGCGCTGGGAATTATTTAAAAAAAGATTAATTGAGGTACAGAAACAACCATTTTCAATTAAGGATCTGAAGATTAACGGCGAAGACGTGATGGAAATACTAAAGATAAAACCGGGACGAAAAGTGGGAGAGGTTTTGGTTAAGCTTTTTGCCGAAGTGGAAGAGAATCCGAAACTGAACGAAAGGGAGGTATTGCTGGAAAAAATAAAAAAATATATTTAAGCTATTTTCATTTCTATTTGAAATTCTTCATCGTCGGCGGCAGGGGTAGTCAAAAATGACCTGGCTCCGCCTTGGTCTGGAGGAAAGTTGTATTTTTTCCGTCGAGGTAGAGCTTTCTTTCGTGTTTCGGGGAGATAGGCCGGTGTAATCCCAGATCGAACTAGTAATTCAACACCTCCAACAAATATCCGCCCATCTCTGATTTCGAAATTTTGTTTAATGGATGTACGGACTTTCATTTTTTTCGTTTAAATAACAAAACCAAGGGGATGGCGACGGCAGTAGAGGAATAGGTACCACAGACAACCCCGATTAAGAGAGCGGCGGCAAACCAACGGGTGGTGGAGCCGCCAAGAGCCACCAGGGAGAGCAACATAAAGATAATGGTCATGGAGTTGTTAATTGATCGAACAATAACTTCGGTAACGGCCCGATTGGCCAATTCAGTCCAGGAATGGGTAGCGGTAAAACGTTTAAGTTCCCGAATCCGGTCAAAAGTAACGACGGTGTCATGAACTGAGGCGGAAAGAGTAGTCAGGAGGGCTGTAACAAAGAGGGTGTCAAGCTGCGCCCCAAAAAAATGACCTAAAAGGGAAAACATGCCGATGAGAATAAAAGAGTCATGGAACATGGCCAAAACCGCACCGGCACCAAAAGAAAAATCGGAGAAGCGGGAGCCAATAAATAAAAGTAAGGCCAGAGAGGAAAAAATAATAGCGTAAATGGTTTTCTTGATAAGCTCTTTGCCCAGACTCGGACCACGGGTGCTAAATTGCAGAACTTCAAAATCTTTATCTATGGCCTTGAGATTTTTTTCCAGGGTTAATTTTTTATCCTGGGCGATGTCCAATAGTTTTACGGTATAGATCCCGGAGGTTCCCGAGACTGACTTAAGGCCGACAAGCTGATCGTTAAAGATTTTTTCTATTTGGGAATTGTTTTTAGTGTTAGGCATTTTGATTTCGAAAGTGGCACCACCTTTAAAGTCTTCGGAATATTGAAAACCCCATTTAATAATGGAAAAGATAGAAATGCCAATAAGAAAAGTTGATATTACAAAAAATAGGGGACGAAATTTCATGATGTTCATAATTTTTTTCTAGCCAAAACTCTTAATAGGTTTCGGGTGACAACTACGCCGGTAAAGATGCCAATAATAATTCCCAAAATCAGGGTAACAGCAAAACCGCGAACGATACCGGAGGAGTTCAGAAAGTTCCAATTAAAAGGATTGAAAAGAATCAGGCCGGTGATAATAGTGCAGGCGTTGGCGTCCTTGATGGAATCCCAGGCCCGACCAAAACCTAATTCCATAGCGGTATTCCAAGGCCGGCCGGAGCGGATTTCTTCTTTTAGCCGTTCGAAAATCAAAATATTACTATCAACAGCCATACCGACAGATAAAATAAAACCAACAATACCCGGAAAGGTGAGGGTTACCGGAATAAGACGATAAAGAGTTAAAGTCAGAAGACCATAAATAAAAAGACCAATAACCGAGATAAAACCCAAATAACCATAATTGCCAATCATAAACAGAGCGACTAGCCCCAGACCTACCAAGCCGGCCCGGATACCCTTGTTGATGGAATCTTTACCGAGGATGGCACCAACCTGGAACTGTTCGATCAGTTTAATACTTAAGGGAAGAGCGCCGGCGTTGAGCTGGGCCGAGAGGGCCTTGGCGGACTTGATGTCAAAATCACCGTTGATTACTGCAAGGCCGTCGGGAATAACCGTTTGGACAGTGGGGCTGGTAACAATTTGATTGTCCAGGACAATAGCGATTCTCTTATTTAGATAATCTTTGGTGGCTTTTTCAAATAGTTTGGTACCAGCAGCATTAAACACCAGTGATACTTCCATGGCGCCGGTGTTGGGATTGGGTTCAGGCTTGGCTTTGACTAAGTGTGAACCATTTAAACCGGTATCTTTGAGAATATCATTAAGAGTGGCAGTAGCAGTGGCCTCTGGGGGAATATCAATTATCCCCATAAATTTAAGACTGGCAGTTTGACCGATTAGTTTAACTGCCTCATTGACATCACTAACGCCAGGTAGCTCAACAATCAGGCGATAAGAATCAGTTTCCCGGCTAATGGAAACATTGGATTCGGAAACCCCAAAAAGATTGATCCGACGCTCAATATTTGTTTTGAGTGATTCCAGGGCATCAGTTAAGCTGGAGGCAGTGGTGTTTTTGGTATCAATCTCAAAAACCAGAGAGGCACCACCAGCTAGATCAAGACCGTAACGAAGATCGAGGTTGGGTTTTATTTCAGCCGCACCTAATTTGAAATCAAAGGAAGGGCGATATAGAGTTTTACCAAAAAGGGTAAAAGAGGGGGGGAGGTTAACCACCAGACAGACTAGGGTTAAACCGACAATGGTGTAAAAAAGATTGAGGGTTTTTTTGCTAAGTGGAATCATTCTTTTTGATGTCAAGAGATAATTGTCGGGGATGCCCAGTAAAGGTATAGGTAATTGAGGCTTTGGAATATTTAAACTTAAATCTTGCTAAATCCCCCTCTTTTATATCAAGGGATTTTATTATTTTGGTGGGTAAAGTGACACAGAGACTATTACCCGTTTTGATAACTTTTCTGGTTACGGCCATTAAAATCCTGAAAAAATTCCGGGCTGGCCAATTATAACAAGGGGTGAGGTAAGAAAGAAATCGACTAAAAATGGATCCCGTTTATTTTGACGAAGATGAAGCTCATTTCGATCCATGACCATGTAGTTGAACTCCGAATCGCGGCGCTTTTCTTCGGACTTCATGGCTGATTCTATAGTTCTGAGGGGTAAATCACCAACTACAATGACGTCAATTTTATCAGAGTTGCCCTTGTCCCAAAGTAAAAATGGGTAAGTGGCCACCACTGCATCGGCCTTAGATAACTCTTCGCAGAATGGCAAACTTTTGTAGGCCAGACCAACTAAATTTGAAAAAAGGGGATGACGAAGATTGGGATAATAAAAAAGCCGATTACCCCTAACTTCGGAAAGAAGCAGATTAATATTTTTTAGACTGGAAAGCTCCCGGCGAACAGAATTGATTTCCTCATCACAGAGCCGGACGAGTTGGCGGACAAAAAATAACTCGCGGGGGTGGCTAAAAAATATATTTATTAACTTACAGCGGGTTTTGGAAGTAAGAATGGTTTTGAGACTGGTTTCAACTTTCATAGCTGACCTTGTTTCCCAAAGGCAGAATTTCTATCCAGATGGTACCGGGGACAAAGTTAACCTCTTTACCAAGTTTGTCTTTATAAATAGTCCGGGCGGTCCGATTTGGTTTTGACCAGGTAATATCAATTTTAGTACCATTTTGGATTAAAACTCCCCCACCACCACCAACCACGGCATAGAGATTGTGCAAATGAGAGTCAATAGAACGGTTTTCTTTGGTAAACTCAATAATGATATTTTTGGTGCTTAACTGTTGCTGGGTATTGAAATCGATGAGGGGAACACCATTATTTTGACGAAGATAGATTTTTTTAACGGAGTCATAGGTCCAGGTAACTCCATAGGCCGGATCTCCCCACCAATCAAAAGATACTTTTGTGGCCGAAAGGGTTGAGGCAGGAGAATCGACTTGTTTAAAAGACCAGAGACGGAAATTTTTATCCCAGGAAGTTTTTTTGACCTCAGTTAAATTTGAAAGACCACGGGAAGCAGCCACATTCCAAAGTTCAGCAGTAGAACAATACATTGAATGTTCGGTGGCCACAGTAACACCAGTGCGATCTTCTTCCCGACGACAAGCCTTATAGGAAAGGGAGAATTGTGATAGATCTCCCCAGGTGCCTTTGTTCTGCCAACCGTAATCAGCAATTTGCTCTAAGGCTTGGGCTTTCCTGTTGGTAGTACAGGGACCGGCAGCCCGACCGGTGATGGGATCAAGCGGAGCACTGCAATTACTACCACCGACATGAGCATAAAGGGGATAATCGGCATATTCCGAGGCCAAGTCAAGGAAATAAGTCCGGGCAGAGCGAACCGGACCAACATCATAGTTGGTACCGGCTCCCTTAACGATATTACAGTAGAAAACACCCATAAACCGGGTGATACCACCTTCAGAGTTGGCTTCATAGACAACATCGGCGCTATTAAAACCAGATTGAGGACGGGAATCGGCGTGGTTTTCAACCATCACTAAAAGCGGCCGGCGTTTTTCCCAAATAGCCTTTTCTTCTTTGGTAAAAAGTTGCCCGTTTAAAGGACATAATTCAGTTTTTGGTCCTTCAAAAACAAGAACGCCGGTTTTTTTGGTAGCTGGATTAGTAACAGTCGGAGTTGAGTTTGAGCCGGGTTTAAACTTGATGGGAAAAAATTTTGAGGATGCAAAAAAACTGATTCCCGAAAGAGTTATAAAGAGACCGAGATAAATTACTAAATTGCGACCTTTAGAATTCATAATAGATTAACGGTTAATAGTATTTAATATAGCCGATTTTTCCTCCTTTGACAAAGTTATTTTGTCACCTTCACCGCTTTTGATCGGTTTAGCATAAATTCGGGTGAAGTTGCGGTGATGGAGTGAAGTAATAATAACACCGGAATGAGAGTGGTCCAACAGACAGAGGATAAAACTCTGATCAGAACCCAAATCTTTGAATGGGTTAAAACGGAGTAAGCTGACTTTTTCAATGACACCGAGAGGTAGTTTCGTACCAGGACTTGGCGAAGGGTGGCGATATTTTATTATTATTAAATAGGCCAAGTAGAGAAGAGCCAGAAAATTGAAAACAGTCAAAAGAATTAGGATGGTAGGCATAGTGTGACTAATTCTAGCAGAAGTAGTGCTATACTGGGGTTGGTGAAGCGAGATTTACTCAAAAGTTTCCTATTAAGTGTAGCCGCTATTGCAATCGTGGCTACAATGTATTATGTTTGGAAGTGAATATAGATTTAAAAAGGAGGTGAGCATTTAATGTCAACAATCAAGTTTTATTCAGTCAAATCAAGAAAGTCAGTCGAAGTGGATGTATCAAAAGTTACCAAAGTTATGCTTAAAAACGGTCGACCAGCCGCCCAGGCAATCGATCCAGCCACCGGAGTTAAAATGTTCAAGATATTATCCGCAGCTGACGCAGCCCTTTTGAGTTAAGTTATCTTTTAGCAAGATCCAAAGGCTCTCCGCCACGGCGGAGGGTTTTTGGTTACCGCGGCAAATAAATGGTAAAATAAGGCAACTTCGGAGAAATCGAAGGGTTTAATCCGGTGATCAACCGTGATAGGAAAGTCCGGACCACCAAAGTCAGGAAACCCGAATAAGTAGGGACTGCCGCAAGGTAGGGGCTCTGCAACAGAGACGAGTTCCGATGTAAATCGGAAGTGAAACGGGCAACCTTTCCGTGGAAATCTCAAAACGGTGCGTTACTCTTTTGACTTTAAGAGCACCAGGTGGAGAGACTAGATAGATGGCCCATAAACAGAATCCGGCTTATCGAAATCTTCGAAGTTACTTTTTATTTAATACTGAGACAATGGTACTGATGGTAAGGTAGGTGGGAATAGCCAAAACCGCTCCGGCAACTCCACCAAGTTGGGCACCGGAGGCAATTAATAAAATAGTGACTAAGGGGTTTAGACCGATAGTGGCTTTCATCACTTTGGGTACAATGAAATTATTTTCCAGCTGCTGAACTATTATTCCCCAGGCAATAGCCATAAGAGCGGTTAATGGGGAAACGGTCAGGCCGACAAAAGCAGCAATAACAGTAGCAATGGTTGGGCCGATATTGGTGACAATCTCCAAAAGACCGGCAATAATGGCCAAAGGCACGACATAATTAAGACCGATGACCAAGTACCCGATATAGGAGAGAACACCAATGGTAAGCATCAAAAAAAGTTGGGCATTGACCCAATTTCCTAAACGTTTTTCCAATTCATTCATGATTAGAACGACCTTGTCCTGATTTTTTTGCCCAAAAATAGGAACGGCATACTTGTCCAAATTTTTTCGTTCAATAAGAAGATAGAAGGTTAGAACAAAGAAAACGAATACAGAAACAATGTTGGAAAATATGGAAAATAACGTAGTGGCAATATTGCTGGGGAGATTTTCGAGAAGTTTAAATTGAGAAGAAATGTCAATGGGTTTGATTCCCCAAAAATTAATATTACTGATGGTGTTGGGAAGGGTTTCAATTAAACTGGTGGTTTGCTCGACTAAAACCGGAATAATTCCGGCAGCGGCAAATGAAATGCCAATAAGGATTAAAAAATAGACAAGGAGGATACCGACAAAACGGGGAATTTTCAATTTTTCTAATCGGGAAACGGTGGGATTGAGAGCCTGCATAAAAATAAAACAGAGAAAGAGAAGAAGAAAGATCCCCCGAAGTTGCCAAATCAGAACCAAAGAGATTAAAAAGAGAACGGTGAAAATAATAGTTTTGTAGGAGATCTCAATTTTTTGTGGTTTCATGATTGATTGTACCTTAAATAATTCTTAATTAAAAATTTATTAACTGTTTTGAATACTTCTTTTTGATAATTTGGATTGGTAATGTCGATAAAAAACCCGTGGGTATATTTTTTAAACCAGGTTAGTTGACGGCGGGCATCACGATGTTCAGCATATTTCCACTTTTGAAGACATTTGTCTTTTATTTTTTGTAGAGACGCGCGATCGTGCGTCTCTACGAGATGTTTTATATAAAGTTTCAATGTTATGTAGGCCGAAATTTTTAGGCCGGGGTCGGACCATTTATATTTTTTTAATAAAGATTTAAGTTCTTTGATATGACCTTGCTTTAGGCGAGATTCGACACGGGCATCGATACGGTCATAGAGATATTGACGGGGAGCGGTGAGGGATAAATGAAGAACATCAAAACCCCCTCGTCCTTCGGACACCCCCCCTTGAAAAAGGGGGGCTTGGGGGGTTGATAACTTAATTTCTATTTTTCTGACCAAACGAATCGGGTTATTAAAGTCAGAATTGTTTAATTTTAATAATGTTTTTTTATCTACAATTTTTAAAAATAGTTGTAACAAAGATACGGGTAAACGAAATAATATTTTTCTTAAAACAAAGTTTGGTTTGATGAAAAAAGTGTTGTAACGTGGGTTAATGACGGCATCGATGTAAAAACCGCTACCACCAACCAAAATCGGCAGTTTATTCTTGGCTTGTATTTCGGAAATCTTTTCTAGGGCCAGTTTTCTGAATTGAGAAACAGAGAATTTTTGATTTGGTTCGATTAAATCAATTAAATGGATTGGAAAACCTTTGGGGTGATCTTTGCCAACACCAATGTCTAGATATTTATAAATTTGTCTGGAATCGGCTGAAATTAATTCACTGTTGAATTTCTTGGCAATTTTTACCGCCAGAGCCGTTTTCCCGCTTGCGGTCGGGCCGGAGATGATTAATAATTTTCTTATGGATAATTTTATCGCTAAAGCCAGAGAAAACATAGATAATTTTGAATTTGACAAGGTAAAGTTGTGGAATGACGATATGCCACTTCTCGAAACAATTAATATGAGTGTCGATGGTCTTGATTTTGGAAAATATGAGAACCTGATTAGCGAACTAAAAGTTATTGCCGGAAACCAGTATTATTACCCTTTTGAAAAGTTACACATGACTTTATTGCCTTATATTAAACTGGAGTATTCTGACAAAATCATATCGGCTGAAATTGATGACATTTTGTTAAAGTACAAAATTAGTTTTGAGGTTATATGTGCCGATTTCCGTAATTATTCAACCTTGCAGATATTGGCTAAGCCAAGTTTTAACCTGGCTCAACTAAGACAAGAATTACGTGATTTCATCAATCCCAAAAAAGAGGATTGGACTTTATATACTAATAACTTTGAAGAAATAGGCCATATAAATGTAATGAGATATAAGGAAGTTCCAAGTATTGAATTATTAAGAAAAGGTTTTGAAAAAGTTGATAAAAATTTCGGAGTAATTATCCCCCAAAAAGTAGAGATAATTAAATTAAGTTCAAGAACATTAGCTCCGGGAAAATTTGCGGTGGAAAAAACAATTAAATTAAATACTTAAACGTTAAAACGAAATTCAACAATGTCGTCGGGGTGCATGAGATAATCTTTGCCCTCATGGCGCAGTAATCCCTTGGTCTTGGCACCCTCCCAACCGCCGTTGGCGACGAAGTCAGGATAGGAGACGATTTCAGCCATAATAAATCCCCTGGCAAAGTCAGTATGGATGACTCCGGCGGCTTGGGGGGCCTTGGAGCCGGCAGAAATAGTCCAGGCTCTGGCTTCCTTGACACCGGCAGTGTAGAAGGACTGAAGACTGAGAGTTTCATAAGCTTTTTGAATGACTCTTTCCAGACCGGATTTTTCGACCCCCAGCTCCTTAAGATAACTTTCCCGGTCTTCGGGCGGAAGTTCTGACAGTTCAAATTCAATTTTGGCTGAAATTGGAATTATGGTTTTTTCATTGGAAATTGGAAATTGGAAATTGGAAATTTCTTTGTAGGTGTCTTCGTCGACATTAGCGACAATAAAATAGGGTTTAGCAGTTAAGAGAAAAAATTCCCTAAGCATTTGTTTTTCCTCATCGGGCAGGCTTAAATTGACCGGCAGTACTCCTTTCTCTAGTTCGGCTTTTAAACGTGTCGCAAAGGCAAATTTTTTGGTTTTGGATTCAATGGGGTTATTTTTTATTCCGGAGATAAATTTATCAACGGTTTCCAGGTCTTTAATAATCAATTCGGCGCAGATGATTTCAAAATCACTTTTGGGATCAGTGCTGCCTTCGCGAATAACATTGGGATCAGAAAAAGAGCGGACGATATGACAAATAGCATCGCAATTGCGGATATTGGCTAAAAATTTGTTACCCAAACCTTCTCCTTCGGAGGCACCTTTAACCAAACCCGCTATATCAACAAATTCGATGGCCGCCGGAATAATTTTGGTAGTTTTAACTATCTTGGCCAACACCGGCAATTTATCATCGGGAACTTCAACCACACCGACATTGGGATCGATGGTGCAAAAGGGATAATTGCTGGCATCGGCCACTTTTTTACCTAACAGAGCATTAAAAAGGGTTGATTTGCCGACATTGGGCAGACCGACAATACCGATTGATAGATTCACAAAGGAATTTTACCAAAAATCCTGTCAAAACCCAGGCAATCTTTGTTGTAGCCGGACGAAGGGTGCTTGACTGTATTTATACAGAGCTACTTGGTGCTCAATTGACCGGGCGATTAGCACCGGTGGAGAGGAATAGTTTTTCCCGGCAGTAATTCTAAGGGTTCCAAAACTATCGGTATTGCCATTGTAAAATTTCAAGATTTGAAGAATGGCATGAGCAATAAATCTTATATCTAAAAAAAATGTTGGTCGGCCGTCGTTGGGAGTATCGGGATGACGAAAATCCTGTAAAACCCGATAACAGGCCTGACGAATCATCTCCTGGTCACGAATCATGGTGTCGCCGAAAGGAATATCTATAAGTTCAGATCCCAATGTTATATCCTGAGCAAATAATTCGGTGACATTCCGATTGACTATCGAACTATCCGGAGAAAAGAGCTGGATTAATTCAGCATATGTTTGAATAAGCTGGCCGGCATTAAAGCCACGATTATCAAGCACCAAATGATAACTACCACCGGAATCCAAAAGTGACCAATTACCAAATCTGCTTTTACTTAAAGTGTTGATTATTCTTCGTGCATTTAGATGGTCGATAGCGCAATCAAAGTCGACCAAACAGAAAAGGCTGTGGTCAAAATTAGATGTGGTTGATTCGGGGATAATATGGAGTTTTTTCAAGCCAGGAAGTTCTGGTTGGTATGTAAAATAAGGAGAAACGAGTGTTTCCGGGTCATTAACGTCAGGTTCTCCGTCATCCATGGGAATTGAAATTAATTCTTCTCCATAACAAATAGCACCAATTGCAAATACCTCTGGGATTCGCGGGTGGATGTTTGATAGGTCGTCGGCTGAAACAATAACGTCTCTGTTGTCAGGGTAGACACCATGATTAGTCGGAGGGACATAAAAGGTACCGGTAAACCGAGTATCGGGAAGACAATCTTTGGTTATTTCCCACCATAAATCTCGGGCGGTGATCGGCATCTCAAAAACCTGCTCTCTGATGGACATTCAGCACAATTTTACACCGAAATTAAACACGACGCCCT
>PEWA01000029.1 GCA_002780135.1 Candidatus Shapirobacteria bacterium CG06_land_8_20_14_3_00_40_12 | reverse complement strand
AGCCTCCATCAATGTCACCAACTTTTCCTTTTCAAGGATTGGGGTATCCCAGGCTTCGATCATCGCCGCGCAGGCCACCGGACCGGTGATTCGGGCATTGTTGGTCAGCACCACTGTGAAATGTTCCAGCGGCACGCCGGCAATTTCCAGCAGTTGCTGGCCATCCATGTTGTGGATGGAAGTGCGCGGAATCCGCCAACCTTCTTCTTTGACCAGGAGATGATTGGGCCACTTGCACTTCTCCAAGATCAGATGAACGGTGCCATCGGGGGAAATGCGGACCTTCAGCAGGACTGAGCCGGCTCGCCCCGCTTTATCCAGAATTTCCTGGAAAACCGGGAAGAGGTAGCCCAGAGCGCGGGTAAAGACCATCTTGAAGTATTGGCCATCAACCCGAGCCACCTGAACATCATCCACCGTCTTGGCATCCAGATCCATGCCGGTCAGCTGGACGTACCATTGCTGATCACCACCGACCATGAGTTGAACATTTTTCTTCATTTCTTTTTTCTCCTTTTCAAAAGTAGGTTCTGACCTCTAAAAGGCGTCAGAAAAATCCGCCCAAATATAATTGTTCGGATATTTCTGACGCCATTGACCAAAAAAATGCCGCAAATGCGGCGCAACCATCCCGGGCGTCTGATACTTAACAAATCTCTTTTTTAAAGTCCGAGCTTATGGCTCGATCCCGTATTATATCAAACTATCTTATAATGTCAAGACACATATCAAAGTTTAATCACATTTAAAGCCTGTAATCTACCAAAAATAGCCAATAAAAATGAGTCTCCCGCTTGACCGAAAAATTCAAAGAATTTTTCTATCGGGATTGTTTCTATTTGAAAACTATAACCTTTATCGTCGAAAATTTTATCTTTTAAATACAAAGTCAACTCGCTTAAGTCTCCTACTTCGATGGTTACGGCAAAGATTCTAACTACATTATTAAACATCGACGTATCGGTCAAAACATTTCCTAAATCGTAAAATTGATCAATATTTATTTTGGGTACATGAAGACACTTAGCTAGCTCATCTTTAATATATGAAGATAAAAGAATTTTATCTTTTTGAAATTCTTCATTTGGTTGATAAATGTTTCCAATTGACTCAAAAATTTGTTGACCTATTCCAAATCGATTACATTTTCTGACTACAAAGTGAGTTATCTTTCCTTCTTGTTTAACTAAAACAATTCCCCTAAGACTATGGTATTTTCCACCTCTTCTTGAAATATATTCTTGATAGTAAGTCTGACCGGTAGTTTCTGACTTAACTTGAAATTTCGCGATTACAAAATGATCACTAAACCAAATATCATCCAAACAAACGATAATCAAATCATTAACTTTATCAGGTTTCTCCAATAGCTCGTTCTTAAACCTCAAAAAACTTTCCGGCAATAATTCAACTTTTTTCAAAATTTCCTCTGATGTATTCTCCAACCATTTTTGTTTCATATAATGTTATTAAACTTTAATTTAGTAATTATTGCCAACAAGTAGGCATCTTTAAATATATCAATCGAAGTATGTAATTCTGTTAATTCAACCATTTTAACTTTTGTTTTATCGATCAACTCCATTTTTGGGATAGATACTTTTAAAGCAAAAATATCAGTTTTTCCCGCTATTAAACTATCTTCTGGATAAACATATCCCAAATCAATAAATTTATTTATCGTACTATCCGGAATCGCTTTTTTTATTCTTTGTGGTAACTTTATCAATTTTCCATCGGAAAAATCAGGGTAAGCTACCGAAAAAGACTTAATTTCGTTTTTAAAATTTATTAAATTAAACTTTTTCTCCAATAACAAATATTTTATTTTTCCACTAACCTCGATTAGTATTATTCCCCGTGCTAACGGATTTTTTCCATCTTTCCAATTAATTATTTTTGTTGTTATTTGTTGATTGTTTTCCTGACATCTTACATCAAAACTTACCCCAAACAAACCATATCTTTCCCAATAGTCAGTTAATTTAATTATTTCACCGAATTCATTTTCCTCATCAATATCAACCAGAAATTTCAACAATCCATCCCCTGATTTTCCCAACACCTTATTTTTTACAGTTATATTCGTATTTTTAAACCACTTCTTCTTATTTAGCTGTAAAACAAGCCCGTTGTTTAAATTCATATATAATTTTACCAAATGCTACCAAGACTAGACGTACAACAAGACATTCAGTCATCCCAAACACTACCTGATCGCGAAATTCAACTACATCAGGGTAGTTTTTCAGAATTTATTAAATTGCTCCAAGATCTTCCCAGTCAGAAAACCCACAATCATAAGTTTATGGATTGTCCTTACGGTGCGGTGGATATTCAATTCCAAACTATTGATCCACTTCACCCGCCTCTACCCATTAAATTTTCTGCCACATATGTTCTCGAGGATTCTTTGGCGAAATTAGAACAAATTGATAGGCAGTTGATTGAAGGTGATTCTTGTTTATCAGACATAGAAGGTCTGACCACCCATCTCGATTCCACTGGGCAGGAAGATTGGCAAGCTACACCCATTATTCTCGAGAGGTGGACAGATGCCTCTGGCCAAGATTACTTGATGGTAGCTGACGGCAACAATCGTCTTTATTGGCAATTAGTATCTCACCCTGAAAGAAAATTTAATGTTGTTATAATCAGCAAAATTGATAAAATATATCAGCCTGTTTACCAGCCGGTTGATCTGGATGAAATCAAACTAGTTGAAATAGCCCCAGCTCTTCATGAACGACGAAAATTTAAAGGTCCGGTCAACATCGCCACCTATCAGGACAATCGACCCGATTTTTCTGTTTTTGGTAGTCAAGGGTCAAGAAGTACCGATGACGAAAAGGTTGCCTACATCTCTGCCAGAACCTTAGTGGAAAAATCTGCACCTATTTCTTTCGAGAAAACCAAGCTGATAGCTCAAATAAGGGAAGGATTTCGGGGTTTTGCCCCACCGCCCGTTGAAACTATGATTTCCCCAACGGTAGAGCAGGGATTACCTGAAATTACTGGTTTTCGAGGTGTCAAGGATTTAAGTCAGACTCTGGGTGTGGCTACTTTCAACATTACCTTTCCTCCCGATCATACGGGTATATTTCGAGCTTTAGTTAAAACAGCCGAGGAGTATAAAAAGACGGCCACCAGAGCTACCGCTATTATCGAGCCAGGAAAAAACTTTTTCCCTATAACATTGCCACCGGGTCAATTGCTCAACGGTGAATTCTCAATTCACCCGCCAATATTGCGGCGATTAACGTCTCAAATGTCAGATTTAAATATCGGTATAACAGAACTTCATCTTGCCTCATCAGGCAACCCCGATGCTCCACGGGTTGTAGACTGGGACATCTATTCAGAAGCCGGTAAATATTATTCCGTAACCACACTTCGACTTTCAGATGGTAAAGACATATCAATTGTTCTCAATCGGCCACAGTTAGATGAGCAGGGCAAGACCAGTTCTGGAGCAGTGGTAAATATCACCACCGAATGGGGTTCTCAGGTTCTTGTTTTCCACCACCGCGAATTAATCGGACTTAGCCAACTCGAATTTCCTCGGATGTTTCAATTTGACAAACAGAGGCTAATCCATCTTTTGGGGGATGAGGCCGTAAGTAATGTGCAACAAACTGGTGCCACGACGTTGAGTTCCACCCACGCCATAGACAATTCAGCAATCAATTTCATGTTTTGCCGTCTAAAATCTTCCGGGCCAGGTCATTTCAATACCACAGAAAGATATTATCAACAAAGCACAGAATGTGAACGGCCCATTCTGGGAGATCCCCGCTGGATACATCGGCAGATACTCGGTGGTCAAATTTCTGATGCCATCACCGTAGCCGCCATCACCCTTGATCAGTTGAGAAGCGGCGACTTGTCTTGTAGTGATAGGTTTGACGATCACTTTGTTGTTTTTGAGCAAGTGTTTGATCCGTTTCACGGTCCACGCCTTATTATGCCCCGTCTCCCCCTGTCTATGTATGATCGTTTTTCACTTCTGTCAACCGATTTAGGTAAATCACCCGATGTTTCTTTTAGTCGATTATTTCCCGCCAAAACAATCTGCGATGTCGACAGCACTTCTTCATTTGTTCAGTTTCCCATCAAAAATCTTAAAGATCTAATTCTGTCAGGCGGTCTTGATTATATTTCATTAGCCCACTTGAGTATTCTCCTGCGCCGGTCAAGAATATGGAATTTGAATTACATGAAATTTTATCTACCTCCGCCCCACCATTCAGCGCGTTTCTAATATTCAATATAAACGTAACCTATCTATTACCTTCTCTCCCTCTCTCACCGCCAAGTTAATTCCCCTGTCTTCCGGATAAATATTGGCAAAGTTCACATTGATGATTTTATCGTCTTTTTTGACATTAGAAATTTGACATTGGTAATTTGTCTTAACTATATGTTGCGCTGTTTTAAATCTAAAAATCTTTTTCTCCGAAATTTGTTTTTTATCAAATTCAGGAAATATATTTTTTAAATAAGTAAAATTTTCTTTAAAAATAATTTTGTCATCGATTTTAAAATACTTATGATCTTGGGGTAGATAAGTTCCCAAATAATAAACATGTTTACCGCCGTAATTTTCTTTTGAAACTAAATTTGTATGTTGAATTATCGCCACAAAAGGGGAATTAACATCATTTATGTTGTGCCAATAATATTTGCTTAGATTTTGAGTCGAAGAAAAAACTACCGTCACCGCTCCCAAATAATCAATATTTTTCAACTGTTCCGAGCTGATTACTTTGTCAAAATCTTCTAACTGAGATCTGACATCTGAGATCTGTGATCTGAGCTTAATTTCTCCTCCCATTTTTTTAATTCTATTCCCCACCTCTTTGGTTATTTGTCCAAATCCTCCCGTTAAATACCCCAATTTCTCCCCTCCTTTTTCACTTGAGTTGCCTCTGGTGTGAATTCTGGCCCAAAGCCAGACCATGGAAATATCTTCATACCTGTCGGAAAATTTACCTTTCAGAAGTGGTTCCCAGATAATTTCATAAGCTCTTTTTCCACCCCACTTTTTCATCCATTGACAAGCCGATACATTTTCGAATTTTTGCCACTTTTTTTCTTTTTCTAAATATATTTTTACCAATCCCAGTCGTAGTTTATTCACCATTCCCAGCGGTTTAAACTTTAGTAAATCCACGGCTCCATTAAATGGATACAATTTTTTGTCATAATAAATTGCTGTTGATCCGTTAAACCATTTCAGTTTTTTTGATAACCCCAATTCTTCGATTAAATTAATTATGTATTTATCGGTTCTAAATATATGATGATATACCCTTTCCAGACTTTTTCCCTCGATTTTAAATGACCCTAAAAGTCCTCCTAGTTCTTTTTCTTTTTCAAAAATTATCACCTCATGCCCTATTTGCAGCAATCGGTATCCCGCCACCAAACCGGTTATTCCCCCCCCGATTATGGCAATTTTCATAGAGGGCTTTTAATATTTTTTAACATTGGATTTGTCACGTGTGTGTATATTTGAGTTGTCCGAATATTGTGGTGACCCAACAGTTCTTGCACATATCGCACGTCAACACCGTTTTCTAAAAGATGTGTTGCAAAACTGTGGCGTAAACTATGAAAAGTGACCCGCTTATTTATCCCTGCTTTCTTTATTGCCTTTTCAAAAACTTTTTGGGCAGTTCTCGTTGTCAATTTCCCTCCTCGTTCACTGGCAAAAACAAAGTCATTAGCCCTCTTGCCACTAATAATACCAGAAAGACTTTTGGTCAATTTTTCTGGTATCAAGCTGATTCTGTCTTTCTGTCCCTTTGCTGGTTTTATGTGCACTGTCAACTCAGTTAGATCCATATCAGCCACTTTCAAATTAACAGTTTCGCTAACCCGCAAACCAGCTCCATAAGCAAGTGATAGCAATAATTGGTGTTTAGAATTGGTAACCGATCTAAGAATTTTATCAATTTCCAGTCTTGATAATACTATTGGTAAGCTCTGTTTCTTTTTTGCTGACCGTATCATAATTTTTTCATTTACATGTCGTACTTTGTAGTAAAAAAACTTAATTGCCGAGAGTGTCTGATTCCGGCTTTCACCCGAGGCTCCCTGCCGTTCACATTGTAAAAGAAAGTCCTTTATATTGTTTTGATCCAGAGTATCAAAATCAACACCTTTAAAATCAAAATATTTCTTCAAGCTATGCAAATAGCTTTTTATGGTTTTTGGACTATATCCGCCAATTCTCAGTTCTCGCTCCACTTGATCCAGTTCTTTTTGCATTATTTGAATATGAAATATGATAAAATGTCTTACCTTATTGGTTACACTTATTGTAGTCACAATTCGTCTAAAGTACAATTACTCGTTTAATTTACGAACTCAATTCAGATAATAACGAGTTAGGCGACATATTACTCGGCAAACAACCTTTAGCAAATTATTTAAGTCAATTGCAATTTAATAACATTATGAAGATGGAGGATTTGAAAAATTTAGTAAAAAATATTATTGAGAAAGCTACCGCTCTCAAAAATAAGCATATTGATGATAAAAATACGCCCGTAAATTATGCGTGTATTTTTTCTCAAAGCAAAGAAGAATATGATGAATTAGTTGAGGCTTCACGAAAAATTGGAAAAGTTATACAAGAAACGCCAACAGGTCTGCTTTTTCATATTGAACCGTTAGAAACTGTTTCCGGTGTTTTGAAGTTATTGAAGATTCGTATTCCTGATACTACCAGACCTGAACGTGGCGATGCAGATTTTACAATTTCCAATTTTCCTGAGTTTGAGAAAAAATACTTATCAAAGTCCGGTTTCAAGATATTGAGAAAACCTGATTTTTACATGGTTGAGCTTATGGATTCTGACTTTGATGTACGGGCGTATTTTTCAAATCCTCCTCTAGATAGGCAATTGAATATATGATGATGGTTGTTTGCCTGCGTCATACGCCTTCGCTCCTTTCAGTCGCTCGGGGGACGCTGCGCTTTCCTCCCTTCGGTCGTCACCCTCGCTTAACAAGGATTATGAGGAAAATGCCTCAGCTCGGCATTTTCCCAAATTTGCTCCACTTCGTTCCGCAAACTTCTCATAATCCTAAACGTTA
>PEWA01000026.1:7193-8715 GCA_002780135.1 Candidatus Shapirobacteria bacterium CG06_land_8_20_14_3_00_40_12 | reverse complement strand
CTTTCCTGCTTTCCCGACCAACCCTCATTCACCTCGATAACCAAACTGAAATAAACCAAACTCTTACTTATTTATCCAAACAACCACTCAAAGCCACTTTGGGCATCCGGTTAAACGTCCCGGCTTACCACAGTCATTTTGGATTTAATCTGGAAAACGGTCAGGCAAAATCCGCCATTGCTTTACTTTTGGATAAAAATATTCCCGTTTCTTCCATTCATCTCCACCTGGGCACCAATCTCTACGACCCCACTTTATACGCCAAATCGATTTCCCTGACAGTCAATTTTATAAAAGAAATATACACAGATTACGGAATAATCCTCAAGTACCTCGATCTGGGCGGCGGTTTTCCCTCTCATGGACTATTACCCCACCATCTCCATACTCAATCCCATCCAATTGAATCCTACCTCAAACTAATTTTTTCAGAACTTCAAAAATTACCCTATACCCCAACCCTAACTCTCGAACCCGGTCGATACCTTGTCGACGATGCCGCTATCTTTGTTTCCAAGGTTATTCACTCGAATATAAAAGATCACCGACAGCAAATAATTATCGATTCTACTATCAACCAATTACCCCTTACCTGGACCCGCCCCAACATTGTTGCTGCCTTTTCCCCAAATCTGATTCAACTAAAACAAACTATTACTCCTACCACTATCTATGGTGCCAGTTGTCAGGAAATCGATATTTTATATCAAGGCAACTTTCCTAAAGTATCGCCAAACGACCTAATTATTTTCTATTGTTGTGGCGCCTACAATCAAAACATGACTCCCGATTTTATTTTCAAAAGACCGAAAACATATTTCCTCTAAACCACTTCTGCCATTTTTCTTGGCAATTGGTCAGTAAGTTTCCATCCATTTTGATACCTTAATCCGTTCTTGCGACAACAAAGCTTTACTAAGTAATCTAAAACCTGGGAATAGTTCATTCCATAATATTTCTCAGTCACATGAAACAAAACCGAGTCATGTTTTAAAGAACAAGCTGGATTGTTTTCTAAAAAAAATAAAGAATTATTTTTTCCCAACCGAAAATCTAACCTACTAAAATAAGACACACCCAACAAGTCAAAACACTTTTTTGCCTGTTTAATCACTTCGGTTCTTAATTTTTCGTCTCCTATAATCGATCTTGGCAAATACGAACCCGGTAAATAGTTCTCTTCGCTGGCATAGTTTTTATGTTCATACATCGCGTATGTAAATTTTCCCTCGCCTTGACGATTCGATTTAATATTAACAAATGTTGGTTCAATCACTCCATCTTCCCCCAGTCCCTCAATATACCCTACTTCAATATCTTTTCCTTCAATAAATTCCTCCACTAAAATACCCTGAGGAAATTCTAAAAGTAACTTTTTTCCTCGGCTTTCAAGCTGTTTCTGGTCTCGTATTACCGAATCTTTATGGATTCCATCAGAATCCCCTTCAAAGTTTGGCTTGATAAACAATGGATAGTCTTCTTTTTCAAAAAACCTCAAGGCCAGCTCTATGTCTCCAACCTG
>PEWA01000026.1:2401-7182 GCA_002780135.1 Candidatus Shapirobacteria bacterium CG06_land_8_20_14_3_00_40_12 | reverse complement strand
ATCCCTTCGGCACCTTGATCCCCGATTTGGAAACCAGATATTTAGCCATATCTTTATTAAGTGACATATATTGACAATTTGCCGACGATCCAATGAACGGAATTTTTAAATATTCATAAAGCTCCGGGAAAAACGAAAGTCTTGTTTCCGAAGAAGAAAGTCCTTCGGCTAAATTAATAATTAAATCCGGTCTAAAAATTTTCAGCTTTAATAATAACTTCAAAGTCGGCCAGGAAGCATTTACTAATTGAACTGTGTGTCCGGAATCTTCAATCGATCGGACTATCTCTTTTATGGTTGCCAAAGGATACAAAATACATCTATATTGTTCTCCGGGTCGTTGAATGTTGGCTACCAGTGAAATTTTCATCCTACCATGCTTTATAACCTGTTTCTGGCTTAAATACCAGCTTATGTTTCCACCGTCCATCTCCAACTAAAGAAAATCTATTCACTTCCAACGGAGCCACATCTACCCCCAACGAATGGTACACATCTTTACCCGTTAATATCCCATGTAATTGTTGCAAAAATGTCCCATGTGAAACCACCAGTATATTCCGTTTTCTCAAATCATAAACTGTTTTACCCATTAATAACTTCAAAAATTTATCGGCTCTCAATCTCAACTGTTCAAAACTCTCCCCCAAAGGTGGGTTTAAAGAATGATTTACTCCCCCCACGTTTGCATAGATAATTGGTGGTTCAATCCGCCTAATTTCCTCGGGTAATACTCCCTGCATCAAACCATAATTCCTTTCCAAACATAAAGCACTTGTTCGCAAATCACATTTTTTATTCCCCAGCAGTATCTTGGCTGTCTCCAGAGTTCTCAAAAGCGGGGAAGAAAAAACCACATCATAGTCCGACATTTTTACTATCCGAATCAATTTACCCGTCAAACACCGACCATTATCAGACAACGGAGTATCGATTCTACCTGAAATTATTTTCTTAAAATTGTCCTGAGTCGGACCATGCCGAATAGTGGTAATTATCATCGGTTTATTCATCTGATTTGTTTCTAATAATTTCATTTAATTTATAAACTGCATTGTAATTCGATAGTGGTCCTACTTTAATAAAATCAATCTTCAGGGCACTCGCCAAATGAGATACCAACAGTGACTCCGTCTCTACCGACCTGTGCGAAGCCACCGTCAATAACCCCTGACGCTTCGCTTCTTTCCAATATTCCCGAAATCTTGACACAGTTACCGCCTGATCCGGTTTTATTAAAGTCCCGTTTATCATTTTTTTACACCCGTTTATTTTTAGTCGCTCCACATCACTGCAAAACAAATTATCTCCCACCAAAAATACCTTGATAGAACTTTTCACCAAATTACCATACAACTCTTGCCAGCTATCCATATCTGTTTCTGCCAAAGGATCCTCCAAAATTGAAACCGAATATTTTAGGGATATTTTCTGCCAATAATTTATCATCATTTCCGAATTCATTTTCTTTTTTGTCACCGGTAAATAGTATTGCCCCTCTTTATAAAAATTCCCCGCCGAAGCATCCACCATAATGGTATATCTTTTATTACATTTTTCTCTTTCTAATACATCTGTTAAAAAATCAAAAACAGAGTCGTTGCTCCTACCCAGATAGGACACCACATTACCACCCACCACCCTCTTTGGACATAATCTTAATTTTTCCTTAATCAAACTATACAATTTATGATAATCGGCAATTAACTGCTCAATATCATTTTTCACGGGAACTAACAAATATTCTGAAAAATCCGAATACACGGCATTAGTGTAGGCGTGTAAACCACCGTTTAAAACATTTAATAGAATTTTGGGCTGCCCCACTTTCCCACCGTTGGTCAATAATCTAACCGGAGATATCCTGCGCGCTTTCACTCGAGCATAAAAGAAGGCCGAAGACAAACTATAAACCAATCCGGAAGTCAATTTCCCTCTGTCGGTAAAAATAAGTTTATCGAAGCTTTCTTGCGAAAAGATATGGCCGCACAATTTTTCCTTCAGGTATTTATTAATATCTTTCAATACTTTCCCTTCTTTTTGGGATTCATAAATGCTCTTTGTCTCCCCCACTGGGCTCGACCCCACTCCTTGATATTTACTGTTTATTTCCACCACCACCTCCCTCACCCAATCACAGTTGGAATTTAGTATCAAATTGGCCCTTACTCCGGTAATCTTGTCTTTCATACTTATTTTGTAACCCATTTAATCATCTCCCTCAATAGGATTTTATTGCGTTCAAAAGATTTTTCAACCGGTTCAGTTTTCATTTCCACACAAACCGCCGGTATGTCATATACCTGATACAACCAGGAGACAAACTCTCCCTTTGACTCTAAGTCTTCAAACGAAAAATCCGAAGCATCCAAATATTTGTATCCAGTTCTGGCAACCACCTTCTCCAGATATTTATTAAACCCTATAAATTTATCTTTATAAGAATTCGACTCCACCAAGTTCCGATTGGTGTGATAAGTAATCGCCAACGAAAACTGTTCCTCATCGAATAATGTCCTCACCGCCCTGGTCTCCGGTTCCGAAAAAGGATATGGTCCGGAATAAAACATTGTCGTTTTGTCCAAAACCCAATTGGATACCCCATAATTACGGTTAAGATCCACCCCATTAGCATTTTGTCTCTGTGATTTATCTAGCCCGTCGGGGTTTAGTGCCGGAACTATCCAGATTGACACCTCTTTCGGTATTTCCCCTGCATTTCTAACAAAATAATCAGCCAAACGCATCAACATCGAAGTGCTTTCCTCTTCATATCCGTGATGTCCTCCTACCAGTAAAATCTTCTTACTTCCTTGCCCGAGTTTTATTAAATAAATATTTTTTCCCTGCACACTCACCCCGATTTCTCGCAGTCCTTCACTGTAATTTTTCATCAAACGTAAATTCCTTTCCACTGCCTGATACTTCCAGTCATCAAGTTTCATATCTTGGGGTAACTCTACCTTAAAACCAAAAACATAATTCTCATTACCTCCGAGTAATTCTTTTCTCACCACCACTTCAACCTTTTGGCCATATTCGAAATTCTTTATTGGCTTTATTTTCACCACATTATTCACTATTTCTTCAGTATGTGAAATATTAATTCCGCCAACCTTTAATAAAAAATTTCCATCGGCTTTTTCGTCCGTCATTAAAGTTCTACTTAAATATATATAAACCGCCTTATCCCTTGAAACAAACTTTTCTCCATCTTTCGGTGTTGTTTCTAAAATTTTTATTTCTCCTCTCTCGCTTCGCCACCCCTTAACAGCCACACCTGCCGCCAAACAACCGATAAACAATAACCCAACAATAATCCAAATTATTTTATTTACTAAACTCATCTTCATATTTTTTCGTCAAACTTAAGCCACCTTCTTCCAATATTTTTCCTTCGCTCATCCAAATTATCCTTTTACAATTTCTTTTTATATATTCCAACCAGTGAGATACCACAATAATCGTTTTCTTTTGCCTAAAAAATTCTTCAATTTTATCGCTACTTTTCTTTTGAAAATTTTCATCTCCCACCGCCACCCCCTCATCCAAAATTAATACATCCGGCTCCGCCGCTATCGCTACCGAAAAACCTAATCTCAGCTTCATTCCGTCTGAATAGGTATACATGGGTGCATCAAAAAACCCACCTATATCAGCAAAATCAGCAATCTCTTTTAATTTATTTCCAGTCTCCTTTCGGTTCATCCCCAGTAACATGGCATTTTGGTAAACATTTTCAATCCCTGTCAATTCCGGATGAAACCCGGCGCTTAAATCGATTAGGGACACCAATTTCCCCCATGTTTGGACTTTTCCTTGATTGGGAGTTGCTATTCCTGAAATTAATTTTAATAAGGTTGTTTTTCCGGATCCATTGGGACCGATTATACCCACTTTTTCACCTTTTTCTATCTCTAAATTGATGTTGTCTATGGCGACAAATTTTTCTCTTGAATTCTTTCGGAATATGTTCTCTACTAAAGTTGGTTTTTCATGATGCAGTTGATATATCTTTGATATATTAACTAACTTTACCGCCAGATTATTTTGTTTCATACCCAATCGTCAAAAAATGGACTTTCTTTTCTAAAAACCATTACTCCCGTCTCAAAAATAACAATTGTCGATATTCCGCTTATCAACAGCGAAAACCAGGGTACTTCTGTCCCCATTATCGCCCACCGCAAAATTCCAATTATGGCCGTCAATGGATTTAAATATATCCATCGGGCTAACCATGAGGGTAATAAATCTAAACTATAAATTACCGGAGTGGCATAAAACCACAACGGCATCAGTGCCTGCACTCCAAAGTTGATATCCCGCCACTTAACATTTAAACTGGAAAATAACAGCGACAAACCGGATGTCAGTATTGCCAACCAAAAAGCAATCCCCGGTAGCAAACACCAACGCCACCAATGTATTTTTGAATTAATTAACCATTCAAATAATACAAACACCACCAGCGCCATTAAAAAATGAAAAAGATTTGACAAAACTACCGATAAAACAATCGTCTCCCTCGGAAATTTTGCTTTCTGAATCAAGGCTCTTTCGTTGATATACATCGGGGTGTTTTTTGTCACCGTATATGAAAAAAAATTCCAGGCTAATAACCCCGGAAATAAAAACTCAAAATAATTTGCTGTCTTTATTGGTATAAAAAATTGAAAAATAAATCCCAATACCAACATTTGCACTAATGGGTTTAAAAATATCCACAAAAAACCAAAAACGGCCATTTTATATCTCGCCTTAATTTCTTTTTCCGTCAT
>PEWA01000026.1:2221-2381 GCA_002780135.1 Candidatus Shapirobacteria bacterium CG06_land_8_20_14_3_00_40_12 | reverse complement strand
ACTTTTGTTGATCAATACTTAATCTAATCACCAGCAAATTATAACTTAATCAATCCTGATATACTGAAATTAATGAGACCAAAAAAGAATATTATTAAAACCATTTTTCTTCTCCTCCTTCTCCCTCTCACTCTTTTGGCTGTCAAAAAAGTCATTGATC
>PEWA01000026.1:1310-2136 GCA_002780135.1 Candidatus Shapirobacteria bacterium CG06_land_8_20_14_3_00_40_12 | reverse complement strand
CCCTCCTCCCTCTGGCGCAACCTCTCCCAAGGCGGTGAAGAACCGGTTGATATGATTAAACCAATAATTACCCAAATTCGGGTCCTCTCCCCCGAACTTATCCGGGTTGACCATCTCTTTGACTACTACAATGTTTATCAGGGACCGGGTAATTACGATTTCAGCCGCCTTGACGGTGTGGTTGATTCTGTTGTGTCAACCGGCGCCCGTCCCATGCTTTCCATTTCCTATACCCCCGCCTCCATGACTGCCAACAATCAAAACGCCTCCCCTCCCCGTGATTGGAATGAATGGTATTCCTTGGTCAAAGCCACTGCCAAACGCTATTCCATTGATAAAAACATCAGCGGTATTTATTATGAAGTTTGGAACGAACCCGACCTATTTGGTGGCTGGCATTACGGCAAAGAACCTTCCTATACGACTCTCTATCATCAAACTGCCCGGGCAATTGTTGACGGTGCCGGAAAATCAAATTATAAAATCGGTGGCCCGGCTATTACTGCTTATTATGCCAATTGGATAAAATCCCTTTTCAAAAGTACTGCCGCCTCCGGTATTCGTCTCGATTTCATCTCCTGGCATAAATACAGCAAAAACCCGGCTGATTATTTAGCCGATTTTGACAACCTCAATAAAATTCTCTCCGATTACCCTCAATACTTCGACATTGAGCGCTTAATCACCGAGATCGGACCCAACCCAGAACCCGACCCTTGGTATGACGGCTCCCAAAGCGGCATTCACCTTATGGCTGTAGTTACCCAACTGGCCGGCAAAATTCATCGAATTTTTACCTTTGAACCGGTTGACGGTCCTTCCCCCC
>PEWA01000026.1:761-1248 GCA_002780135.1 Candidatus Shapirobacteria bacterium CG06_land_8_20_14_3_00_40_12 | reverse complement strand
TACGCCATCCCCTTTTTAAATCAGCTATCAGATGGCTTTCTTCTTCCCGGTACCGGCGACGGCACTTATGTCACCTCTCTGTCAGCTAAATCAGGTACTAAATATCAGACCCTTCTGGTCAACTACGACCCACGCTCCACCCACTCCGAAACCGTCCCTTTAACCTTAAAGGGTCTGACTCCGGGAACTTATACTGTTGCCACTAAAAAATATCTTGGTTCTGCCACTTCCAAAAAGGTTACTATTACCTCTCCCTCTCTAGTTGAAAATATTTATCTGGAGCCCAACACCGCCGTCATTATTGAGGTAACCAGATACTAAGAATTTATTTCACTATCAGCCGGTAGACATCCCCGAAAGTAATCAGAGCTATTAAACTTAACAAAACCAGCATTCCTAAATTGTTTACCATCAATTCAAATTTCTGATTGGCACGCCGGCGGGAAATAAGCTCATAAAACACAAAAATAATTCTGCCACCGTCGAG
>PEWA01000026.1:0-729 GCA_002780135.1 Candidatus Shapirobacteria bacterium CG06_land_8_20_14_3_00_40_12 | reverse complement strand
CACCACTCCGAAAAAATGAATCACCGCTAATATTCCCTGATTCATCCGAATACTCGAAGTCGCCTGATACATCCCAATCGGTCCCGACACATCTTTGGGCACCTGACCCTGCCACAATCCTCCGACCATTTTAGTCACCCCGTCAAATATTATTTTACCCCAAAAATAAGCTTCTTTAAACCCGGCCCCAATTCCTTTATAAAACTCATACCATTTAATTTTTTTCATTTCCGTATTGGAAATAACCAACCCTAACAGTCCCTGCCCCTCCGGTGCTTTCTCCCGAACCGCCACCACCAATAATTCCATCTCCCCCCCGCGGTCTATTCTCATCTCTACTTTTCCCCCTTTAAATTTAGCCACTTCTTCAGTCAGCTCGGCTGACTTTTTAAGTTCTTTATCGCCCACTGATGTAACTATGTCTCCAATCTTCAAGCCTATAGCCTCTGCCGGGCTGTCTTTGGCCACTCCGATGATCCGAACCCTATTCGTTTCTATTGGAATTCCTAAAATGGTATAAACCACTGAAAAAATAGCTATGGCCAAAATCAAATTCATCAACACCCCGCCTAAAACAATCAGTCCTTTTTGCCAAGGGTTTTTATTGTTAAAAGCCTCTTTTCCACTACCCCCACCCTCTTCTCCATACAATTTACAAAAACCGCCAATCGGTAACCAATTAATCTTCTCCATACAATTTACAAAAACCGCCAATCGGTAACCAATTAA
>PEWA01000028.1 GCA_002780135.1 Candidatus Shapirobacteria bacterium CG06_land_8_20_14_3_00_40_12 | reverse complement strand
GTCGCATAATACCTCGGCACCGTTGGTTTCGAATGGGGGTTTGCTTTGTCATAGTTTGGATCAACTGTATCCCTGACCTCAAATCCGTAAATGCAACTTCGGGGAGTTGGCATCCCGTTCGGATCACCCATAACGAGAGTCTCGGGACATCCTTTTCCGCCACAACCAAAACCAGCCCAAACAATGTAGTAACCATCTTGATCAACACCTTGTCCCACCGGATAACCTGATAACTGACCATCTCCCCTTGTATACATCGATTTTGGTCCTAAAGCACCTAGCACATTTAACCCAGGAATTGGTTTCATATCATTGGATCTCGTTTTCTGAACTATTTTTCCTGATCCGTAAACATCACCTTCAGTCGTAACCGGGGTCACTGGCCTGACCAAACCACGCACTATCAACAACGACAAGCCAACTCTTCCCCCCATCTCAACAAGTTTTCTCAACATGCAAGTAGTATATCCCATAACATGCCAGAAATCAAGCCCCTAAAATCCTATAGAAAAAGATACATACTAGGTATGTAATTACTTTCTCAAATACTCCTTGCTCTGATTATAGTTATTAGAAAAGTTTTCAACATAGCCGTCCAGCAGCAGGGGATTATCAATAAACGGCATTAAATCCTGTTTAAAATATTGTTTACTCACCGTTGTTGCCATTTCCACCTTGTCATCAATTAAACTAATCAGCTCCCGGATCGAATAAGAACTTTTTAACAAATCATTTAATCGATTTAAATTAGGATATACTTTTTTATCCAGAAACCACAGTAAATCAAAATAATCTCTACCTTTAATTACCTTAATATTTTCTTTTCCCAACAACCTCTGCCTAGTTAAAATAGTGGCGATTTTGCTGGCCATCAATGAAGGCAAATCGTAATGGGTCACCAAATAGTTAAAATTGTTAATATTTTTTAGAGTCGTAAATTCATTATATATTTCTGAAACCATCAGCGATAAATCAATCTTTACATATAAGAGATCACTTTCCGAGGGTGTTGCCAAACCTAAATCTCTCAATACCGGAAACTTTAAAAGTATTTGCCGACCTTTTTGCAATACCGACACCGCTAAACCGTTATACATCAACTCGGTTTTAAAATATGTTTCAATTGTCTTTTTCAAAATAGTTATGTCAACTGGTTTTTTTAAATCAAAATCCAGATCTTCAGACAAGCGGTTTAAGCCAAAACAATGTCGTAAGCAAGTTCCGCCGGTAAACACAAACACTTTTTTATAAATTTGGTTTAAATAAATAAAATTAAGAACATATATTTGTAAAAACTCTTTTAGCAAACTCCTGACATACAAATTCGACTTGTTCTGGATCCCTTGTTTGTTTAAAAGCGATCTCATTTCTTCAATAATCATTTCGTTGTTTCCTTAAGATAAGCAACTAAATTAGTAAATTTCTTCACCCCCGAAAGGTCCACCAAATAGTTTATATCATCAAAGTCACTCACCACAAAATCTCCCAAATTTAGTCTGAAAGAACTAATAATTTCCGGATTTACTTCCGGCACTCTCCACAATCTAAAATATAAATAATCAAACAGAGCTTTCGTCTTTGTCGCCTCTTTTATTTCATATCCGGATTTAAAAACAATATTAAAACCACCAAACAACTTATCCTTTATGTTTGAATATAAAAATACACCCAATTTATTGTTATAAGCCCTGGTCTTTTTTCGGGTCACCGAAGTTATCGAAAACACCGACTCGGATAATATTCCATATTTTTGCAAAACATATTCTCCGCTCAAATATGACGGTTTCTTAAGAATATTAGCTACAAACTCACCGTAACTTTGTTTATCACTGCACTGCAAATAATACTCCTTAGTCACATATATTCCTTTCTTTAATTGGATTAATCTCCCACTTTCAATCCATCGAACAATATTTGCCGAAACCGCATCGTCACTGCCCCCAATCACCTCTTTTAGAGTATTTTTATCAAAAAAACTGGCAGAGGTTAACTTTGATAAATTACTAACCCTGTTCATACTTATTTCACAATTAATAGATAAAACATACTAATTATGAAATAATAATGCTTTTAAACTATTATGTCAACAAGACGATGTCCCAAATCCCATAGAAAAAGATATATACTCGATACTTATTATTTTCGCTATATATTTCTATTAATCTCTCCCAATAAGCTTTTATTGAAATCATGAATTATCATCGCCTGGCTTCTCGGCAAAAACAAAGCCAATTCTGTCTCAAAATTAATTCCCTTTTTACTCAACAATTGCCTGACTTTCAACAATTGTTTCTTTTGAATAGGGGATAATAGGTTTGCCCGAAGCATAAAATACAAATCATAAAAATCACGGGCTTTCTGTCTTTGAAGCAACGCTTCCACCTTACCATCTACCAATTGCGTTGTTGTCAAACTCTTCACAAAATACGGCACCACCAGATCATTTTCAACCGTAAACGCCTCACCCTCAATTAAATCTTTTCGGAAAGATATCTCAAAATGAATCTTGATCGGATCACCAATATTGCTCAAAGACACAATTCCCAAATACCCGCCGCTGGTAACTTTACTTTCTTCAATTTCTACCCCAATCCCTTCTCTCGACACATCTATTAAAGTATCTTCTATGACTCGTTCCCAAACCCGTTGCTTATGTACCGTAGTATCAAAATCAAGATCTTCGGAAAAACGAGGGCTTCGATAAAGAATTCTTAAGGCTGTCCCACCTTTAAAATATAATTCCCTCGACTCCAGCTTTTGATACAAATAACTTAATAATAAATGCTGAACATATTCCCGTCTGACATTTAATTCCGACGTCTGAAACTTTACCGCTGTTTTTTGCAAAAAAGACAAACTAAGCATACTTTTTAATTAATTTATCTAAGGATTTCTTACCAAACAAACCAGCATAAAATTTGACCTTATTTTTGTTTACCGACGATAAATCCAATCTCTCCAACCAAGCTCTTTTGTTAAGTGACACCAGATACAAATAATCAACTGCCGCCTTTTCCGCTTCAGCCATTAAAAATCTCTTTTCATCAATAACCTTCAATTCATAACCAGTGTAAGCTACCGGTTTAATTGTCGAATAACTATATGTTTTATCATCAGTCACAAATTCTCGGGTAGTTTTGGTGGTCGCACTAGTAACTTTATAAACCATTTCCGGAATAAGGTTGTAATAGGCCAAAGCATATTCAAAAGAAACATAGGAAGGTCGATACAGTCGATTGGCAATCTCCAATTCTGACGGTGGGTCACTCCTTAGCGAATATAGACCACGCTTTAATTGGTAAAACAAAGATTCTTTCAACCCCTTTTCCAGATAATAAAGAGATTGCCTTGGAGACAAACTCAACAACTCACCTAACTCACGGGCAGAAAATACCCTGGTGTTATTTTTCAGTAAAATTCTTCTAATATTCAAGCTGGAAATAGCCATTTCGTTTATTACTTAAATAACTGTAATTAATGAAACAAGTATGAATTAAATTTACTTTTCTGTCAAGAGTCAATCATTTTCTTATTGCCACCTTGCTTTCAAAGGTCCAGGAATTGGACCCAAGATCCCCGCCGCTTACCCCCAATGAAAACTTAAATTTAACCAGTGATATTTCAGTTGAGGGTAGGGTAGTACAGTTGATAAATTCAGCGCAATTGACAATTATCACCCCTTCATTCAACAAATTATAATTTCCGTGAGCCGATTCCGAAGCAATTTTGTTGCCGGAATAATCACAAATCAATCTTGTCTGACCGCCGTTACCGGTTTCAAAAGTCAGCGCCGTCTCACCAACACCGGTACCGCAGTTTATTGACCCCGCCACCTCCAGTAAATTCATTTTTAGTCGTTCTGTCACCGCCGCTGCCGCCGCTTGAACCGTCTTACTGACTTCCGCCCCTCTCTTGGCCTTTAAAAAACCAGTTAATACCCCCCCCGCCGATACAATTAGTAACCCCGTTATCCCCACTACCACCAATGTTTCTATCAGTGTAAAAGCTTTACTCATTGTTGTTTACTAAAAAATCGGTTTAAATAAATACTCTGCGGACTACGTCCGGAAAATCCCACCTCCACTACTACCTCAGCACAATCGGTTTTCCCCACTCCGCAACCATTGATGGTGATATTAGTCATTCCAATACTGTAAACATATCCGTCATATCCGCTGCGGGTGTTATTGGTGCTGATATTTAATTTCCAAAAATTTTCCGTATCATTTTGGGCCTGCGAGATTAGTTCCTCCATTACCACCGCCCCCAATTCGGTGGCTTTTCTTCGATCAAAGCTATTCTTATTGCTACTCAACGTCATCAAAATCAACACTGCCACCCCGGACATTATCAGTCCGATAATTCCGATAGCAAAAACCCCCTCCATAATTCCTTGTCCCTTATTCTGCCACATAAGCTCCCGATGTTATCGATCCCAAAGCACTAATTGATAAACTATCATAGCCAACTGTTTCCTTTGTCGACCTGATTACCACTGTCGCCGTATCACCAGCTCCATACAGGGATCCACCGGTGTTTGTTGCCAACTGACCACTGCCTCCCCAGTAATACAACACCGACGGATTCAGACTTATTCCAATTCCGGTGTTGGCTAATTTCTGGTTAAAATAAATTGTTCCCACTCCATTTATCCCGGCTATTAAATTATCACTAATTACCCTAACCTCAACATAGACTAAATTTTCACTACTTCCAGCAGGTGCCTGCCTGGTCTTGGCGTAATTTTGAGCCAGCCGTAAATTGGAAATGGTTTCTTCTCTCACTGATTCCAATTTTTGCCGACTGTTAAAGCGGTTTAAATAAATCATTCCTGTCCCTATTGTCACTGCCCCAACTGCTATCACCACCATTAACTCGATAAAGGTGAATGCGTTTTTTTGTGATGTGTAATTCGTAATTCGTAATTCCTGCCTGCCGGCAGGCAGGCGTAATTGATAATTATTTTATGGGTTCGTCACCCGATAGTTATATCCCGATCCGTAATCCCCATTTGTTGATCCCAGATCTTCCATTTTGGCATCCAGAGTAAAAGTATACTGTCCCCCGGCGACCGCATAACGATAACTCCCACTCTTGGGGTCAGTCGGTAAAATCTGAATATAACCAGGTACCAGTCCCACCGGTTCTTCGGCAAAGGCGGAAGGATAAGTTGTCCCCACTTGCCTTACCATTTCTAGTGCAATTCTTAATTTTTCCAAATCAGCCTGTCGGCGATTATCCCGAGCTTTTTTATTAGCTCCGGTAAAACTAACCAATCCTACCACCGAAATTACCGCGAATATGGTTACCACCACAATCAATTCCACCAAACTAAAAGCGTCATTCCCGCGTAAGCGGGAACCTATACTTTTTTTAATTTCTTTCATAATTCATAATTAATTTTACTGTTGGCTTTTAGCGCAAAAATAAATCCCACTAGCAGCGAAAGTACAATTATTTGCCGATGAATTACCTAAACTTGTATTTTCCACTGCCGCACAAGCACAATAAGTAGTGGCAATATTATAGGTATAGGCCGTCCACCCCACTCCTTTCGGGTCGGTTGGCCAAAGCTGCATTACCCCACTACTTACAAAATCGCCGGTTGTCGGCGGATAAACATAACTGTTTTGGGAATAATACTGTTCTGCTGCTTTTTGAATCGCACTTATATCTTCAACCCGACGACTGTCCCTAGCCTTTTTAGAAGCTGTCGAATAAGACATCGAGGCAATTGCCACCAAAATGGCAATTATTGAAATACTGACCAATAATTCAAATAATGTGAATCCGTCATTCCCGTGAAAACGGGAATCTATTTCATTTTTCATATTTTAATTTGCACAGACAACAAATAATTTATCAGTTGTTTGACCCAATCCACACACCAGCCCGACTCCTACCCCGCATTTCTTCTGTGAATTAACATCATCATCTCCTACCCCTGACTCTAGTCTTAAACACAAATTAAAACCATCGCCGGCATTGCTTTGTTCATAAGTATAGGTATAACCTAAATTCAAAATTGAGGGCATATAGGTTGTCATTCCCGCGTCAAACATGCCTCCGGCCGGGGTTGGATAGGCCTGCTTATCGTTGTAATACATTCGCAGCGAATTTTTAATGGCATTCATATCACTAACTCTTTGAGCATCCCGGGCTCTCTCCCGGGCCCCCATAAAATTTGGCAAAGTTACTGCCGAAATCACCGCAATAATACTAATTACCACCAACAATTCCACCAAACTAAATCCGTCATTCCCGCGAAAGCGGGAACCTATTTTATTGTAATGTTCCATCAGAGCTTAAACTGGTATTTGGGGAAACGTAAGCAAAACAATAAACATCGCCGGCATTACCGCAGCTATAGGCTCCCACCTCCCCGTTCATATGACATTCACTATCCGTCGTATTTTCCAGCATGGTAAACAGGGCGTATTTTTTTGGAGTCGTATTATCATCAACTTTATAGCAATAAGGCGGTGCTCCGATTTTGTTTTCCCTTGGCAGTACCTTCATATAAATATAATCTCCATCAATAAGCTCACCACCCCACTCTAGAGCCGCCCCACCAATCATAATTTCTCCGGGACCACTAGCCGCCGGAAACTTACCATAATCAGCAAAATACATTTGCAATGCCTTTGACACACTGTTCAAATCAGACTTTCTGGCGACATCAGCCGCTTTTTTCTTGGCTGTTTGAAACTGAGTTACTGTAATTGTCACCAAAATCATCATTATAGATATCACAATTAACA
>PEWA01000051.1 GCA_002780135.1 Candidatus Shapirobacteria bacterium CG06_land_8_20_14_3_00_40_12 | reverse complement strand
TTTTATATTTAACCTCCCAAGGAAAGTCTGGATTTTCCCCTTGCTTAATCACCGCCATAATTTCCGCCAACGCATAAGGGTTCAACATATTAATCGCATTGGTGACATCTTTGGTAAATGTGGCGATACCGCATTTTTGAGGGATATATGTCGAAACATATATAACCCGGATCGGTTTTCTTTTTTTACCCAATTTTCTTAAAACGGCGTTCATTCTAAGTTACTTTTTAAAACACTGATTAATTCCTTCATTCCAATTTTCTTATAGGCAATTCTTCTATCCCCCGCCCCGTAATATATATATAAAACATCTTGCTTAATTATGGCTCCGGTCGGAAACACCACCACCACGTTCCCCATCGGTCCTTTTTTCCAACTTTCTTTAGACAAAAACAATGGCTGTTTTGTTTTACCGATAATTTTTAGTGGATTATTTTTATCCAACAGCATTGCCCCTGCCTGATAAATTCTTTGGTTTCCTTCAATGTCAACTCCATGATAAATTAACAACCAACCCTCGCTGGTCTCAATCGGAACGCACCCGCCACCAACATAACCACTTTCAAATTTTGCTTGCGGATCAAGAATTATATAATTACCCAAATCTGCTAAATATTTTTCCCAATATTTATTGTCCAAATCTTCAAATTTATCAAAAAAACAAATTTGGATTCCCGGCAACACCCGATGGATCATGGCTATTTTTCCGTTTATTCTTTTGGGAAATAAGGCAGCATCTTTTTCCCATAACTTAACATCATCTCCAAGAGCGAATCGATACCAGCGTTCAAATAAGCTGTATCGCCTATCTAATTTATTATTTCTAAAAATATCCTCCGCCCGATCGTAACTCATTTGCGGCGATATTACCCCTTTTTTCTCCCAGGTCTTTAAATCTAAACTGGTAGCATAGGCCACCAAGGCATTTTTTCCATCATAGGCGGTGTAAAGCATATAGTATCTTCCCTCAAAAAAGGTAATTCTGGGGTCTTCCATCCCCTTACTTTCGTAATCGTACTCCGGCACCAGTAATGGTTTATCCGCCCGATAAATTAACTTATCGTCTTTTATTTGACAATACCCGATTGTAGAAAAATTCTCCTTTTTTACAGCTCTATAAAACATATGCACTATTCCGTCCTTTTCCACACAGGCCGAATTAAGTACACCCCCGCTTTCAAATTCCACCCCCTCCCGGCCTTCTAAAATAATTCCGCCATCTTCCACTTTAATCATACAATTATACCTTATTATACATATTTTTTAAAAAAATACAACATCTGCTATTCTTAATAGGTGTTGTATTTACTCTACCTTCTATTGTTTTTTCTCTTGGGACTTGCCATTGTTCTTATCGCCTATCAAATTTATATCAACGTTTTGCAACTCGGCGCTATTTACTACCCCACTCCTGATTCGGCCGTCACCCAAATGTTAAAACTTTCCCGAACCGGCCCCCAAGATACTCTAATTGATCTTGGTTCCGGAGACGGACGAATTCTTCTGGCTGCCGCCCGCCTTGGGGCTGTAACCATCGGCTACGAAATCAATCCCTTCTTAATCTGGCTCTCCCGTCACCGTATTCATCAAGCTAAACTCGATAAAATGGCAACTGTCTACTGGAAAAGTTTCTGGCAAGCAGACTTTCGCCAAGCGACCGTCGTCACTGTCTACCTTTTACCTCATTTAATGAACCGCCTCCAGCGACTACTTGAAAAAGAAATTAACCACCCTATCCGCCTGGTCACCAATGATTATCCCTTTCGAAAACTTTCCCCTGCCAAACATTATCACCAAATTTATCTGTATTATTTTAAAGCTAGTTTACATTAAACAAAATCGAAGTACTCACTAAATAAAACGATTTTAGAACTTTTTAAATGAATATTAGTTTCGGTTATATCTTCGAATACCTGGCCACAATTTCAGCTTTGGCAATAATGTGATCCTGCATCACCGTTAATAGTTAGTCAACAACGGACAAAGGATGTAAATCATCAAGCATAGTATCGAGAGCAAATATTTTAAAAAAGTAGCGGTGAACGCCGGTTGGAGGACAAGGACCATTATAGCCCGGTTTACCCCAACTGGTAATACCCTCAAACGCATCTTTGGGGACAGAATTTTCCGGTATTTCTTGCGTATCCGGCCTTATATTCCAAACCAACCAATAGAGCGAAAGACTTAGTCTCTGGAGGAGTGTCGCTGATGAATATTGGTGGATTAACATTCTGACCATCACAAGTATACTTATCTGAAAGATATTCATTGTTTTGAAAAACAGGACTGGTAAGTTGCATAACTAATTTATGAGTACAGGCAGATAACACTGCCGATAAAACAATTATAACCACCAGGACAACTGGGTATTTCATATAAAGTTTTATATTTTCTCGACTCCATATACCTCAATTTCACCCACTCTTTTCCACTCATCAAAAGGCAAGCCGGCCTTCAAACATAAATTACCCATAAACTCTTCAGGGGTTCTTAGTTCTTCCCATACTTGTGGTAAATAGGTCGCTTGATTAAAACCCTTTTTTAATATCACTCCGGGTCTATTTTTAGCCAAATAATTAATCAATTTCCCCGGATTCACGTAGTTATATTTTTGAGGCTGATCCAAAATAGAAATCTCAATTTCAATTTCCGGTAGTTCCGCCCTGTCCACCGGCTCAAACCGGTAATCCATTAATGCCGCTCTCCTGGCATTCTCAATTACATCCCGATACAGTTCCTGAACCGAAACTAAATGGCCGATACAACCCCTCAATTCCCCATTTTTGGTTAAAGTGACAAAACAAGCTTTTTTCTGTCTAAATTCTGCCGGTATTGAAAAAACCTTCAACTTTTTTCCACCAAATTCACTCTCAATTGCCCTCCTGGCTAAACCCAATAACCATTTTTTGTTAACAATCTTCATAAATATCGTTCAAAATAACCAATACACCCATAACCGACCACGCCGCTTTTGTCGCCGGTTACCTCCGCACTGGTTCGATAATCAACCAACTTCGGCTGCCAATCATACTTTTTGGCCAATCTATTTATAGTTAATATCGGCCAAATTCCACAGGCATCGGCTTCCTGATGTATTTTTTCTTCATCCCGACTCAAAATTGCTTCAATTGTTCGTTTGTCTAATTTTTCCGCTACCTCTAATGGCTGATAATGGGACAAATCTGAACTGGCCACTACCATTGTCCGATCATCAACCTCAAAATCTACTGTTTTATCCACATATTTCTCTTCAATCTCTATTTCCTCTCCCAAAATATACTTTATCAGAGGTATTTGGACCTTGACGGAATGTTCTTCTGTTCCCCCATGATAAAAACCAATTACCACCACTCGGTCGTAATCACCTTTTTTCATTAATCGATATCCGGCTGCGGCCACACTACCGCTATATATATATCCGGCATGCGGTACTATCAGTCCCTTTAATTTCCCAGCAAATTTTTTCGCCACTGCCCCCCGAAAACAATCCTCAACCCTCTTCGATGCCATAAATTCTTCAACTATTCCCATATACCGCTTAACTTATAACCACACTTTGGACAAACCCCCCGTTTAAGCCTATTCTCCACCTGGTACCCGTGCCTAATTATCACTTCTGCGCCACATTTAGGGCAATTAGTGGTATTGACTTTATCAATATTCCCGGCATACACATATCTTAACCCTGCCTTTTTTCCTATCTCCACTGCCTCCTCTAATTTTTCATAACTAGTACTTTCAATATCTTGCATCCGATAATTCGGATAAAAAGCACTAACATGCCAAACGATATCTTTTGAAACACTAACCAAAAATTTAGCCATTTGCCCTAATTCCTTTTTACTGTCGTTCTTCCCGGGAATTATTAAGGTAGTTACCTCAATCCACTTTTTTCTTTTATATATTTCCTCGATATTTTTTAGTACCGGTTTCAAGCTTGCTCCACAGATTTCCTGATAAAACCTTTGGGAAAAACTCTTTAAATCAACATTATAAGCATCGATATAATTATCTAAATAATCCAAAGTCTCTCGACTCATATACCCGTTAGTGACAAATACTCCCCTAATCCCCTTTTTCTTGGCTACTTTCATTACCTCCACTACCCATTCACTAAATATTGTCGGTTCATTATAAGTAAAAGCTATTGCTGGAATTTTATTCTTGACACCATACTCCATCAGCTCTTTTGGTCTAACCCTCTTCCCTAACTTCTCCACCCTTATTCCCACCTCTTTTGATTTTTGTGATTCTAAATAATTTTGGCAAAACTTACAACCGAAATTACAGCCCACCGTCCCCATCGATAAAATTGAACTTCCTGGTAAAAAATGATAAAGCGGTTTTTTCTCCATCGGATCTACTGCCATTCCTGTCACCCTTCCCCAAACTAAAAGCGTCAACTTTCCGGCTACATTTTTTCTCACCCCACACACCCCCGCCATTCCCGGCTTCATTTTGCATTTCCGTTCACAAGCCAAACATCCAACATCTCCCCCGCCCAATTTCTTAGACAGTACTGCCTCATGCATCATTTATTCCATTATATTCCTAAGCCTTCTGATAAGACTCGAAATTGGCGGCTGTACTTGGGTTAACAGTCCTTAGTTCTTCAATAATCTTATTTCTCAAATCCGAAGTTTTAACTACGTTGTTGATGGCAATCGTAGGCAACCAGGTCTCAACATCAGCGGCTATTTTTTGGGCATTTTCTTGAGTTCCTCCTGCTTTCAGAACACCGGTTACGATTTTGTTTTGATCAAAATCAACTAAACTCCCGTCTTTTTTCTGAACTTGATACATTATCTTCACCTCCTTAGTAAAATTTATTTCTAACTAAATTCATTGTATACCAAATTCTATATAAAATGACCGTAAAAGTTAAATTTGATTAACCTGTTCTGTGCCAGCCTGTGGCGGGGAACGATTATCAAACTATCCCCCAATCAGAATAGTGCTCGGATAAAAAAGGGGGAAGAGAAGGTATATTACTACCGAAATTTTGGGGTGCTTGTATAATGGGGCAATGAACGTTAATGTCAGAGAGACATACGACGTAAATTTCTTTCCCAAATTTGAAGCTAGTGATGAAGTAATTGCAGCAATGAGTATGGCGGTAATTAAAACTGAGGGATATTACGATGCTTTACTTCGGCAGGTACAAAGGCAAGGTGAACAGTCAATATCATTTGTCAGTGTTGGCATTTTGCCAGAGCCAAAATGGAGTTGATTTTGAACGAAGTGGTACAATCGCTTTAAAACCGCAACAGTTCGAAGGAAGCGAAGATAAATTAGCAGTGGAAGATCCAACTATTGTAGAACTGGATGGGGTAAAATACGTTTTTCACACCGCTGTTAAACTAAAAGAAGGAGGTGGGGGGGTAATTGCGGCTACACGAGTGATAAGTGGAAAAGAATTGACAGGTTTAAATAGTAACCGACAAATGGTACTCGATCCGAAAGAGATTGGAAAAACAATGGGGCGAAATATCGACATGGTCAAAGAACCGGAATTTATACGTTTAAAAGACGATAGCTGGAGAGTGTTTTATGAATTTGCTGACGGCCAAACATCACGGATTGGAATGGCATGGAGCCCAAATTTAATCGGTCCATATCAAGAACACCGGCTGTTAATAGATGTAAGAAGCGAAGGTTGGGATTGCCAACATGTCAGTCCAGGACCAATTTTAATGACTTCACGTGGTGATATATTGATGCTTTATAATGGACGTGGTCCCAAAAGTGTGGACGATCAGACGCCCCAGTGGGCAATAGGGACAGTTATTATTGATGCAGTTCAAGGTGGCATATTCGAGGGAAGTCGCTGTAATAAACCTATTATTGTTCCTCCCGAAGAAATAGGGCCAGGTAATCAGCTCATTGCTTTTGCCAACTCGGTTGTACCAGAGGAACAAAGACTCTATTATACCGTAGCCGATACCAGATCACGGGTAGCCCGTTTAGCTTTGGATAATATATAAATAAATTTAAAGATCTTGATTTTTAATAAACTATCTCTATTTTATCATAGACTACAGGTACATTTTACGTATCTCTAGGATATATTTAATATGCTCGCACGATGGTATGATCATCGGCAAACAGACTGGTCTTCCGAGCTTGAATATCCAGAGTTCACGACAAGGGAAATTAGTAGATTCCTAAACCTTTAGCCTTTAAATGCTGAAAAGGTAATACTCAAATCGTAACCTTGTAAAAATCCTGGTGTTTCTTTATGAATTGTAATATCCACAAATCCTGCTTCCTTTAATAGTTCCAAATAGTCTTGCTTAAGGATTGCTCCGCTGACACAACCGACTAACAACTCTTTATCATTCTTCAACTCTTCAGGAAGCGGTTTTGTTAAAACAACATCAGAAATCATCAGTCTTCCGCCTGTTTTAAGTACCCGATACGCTTCTTTAAACACTTTTTCTTTATCAGGAGCAAGGTTAATAACACAGTTGGAGATAATCGCATCTACCGAATTATCATCAACCGGCAGGTTTTCAATGTCACCCTTTCTGAATTCCACATTGGCGTATCCGCTTTTATTTGCATTTTCTCTGGCTTTTTCCAACATCTCATCCGTCATGTCAACGCCAATAACTCTACCTGTTTTACCAACTTTAGGAGAAACTAAAAAAGCGTCAAAACCTGCACCTGAGCCTAAATCTAAAACCACCTCGCCCTCTTTCAAGGATGCGATAGCAACCGGATT
>PEWA01000008.1:162-21262 GCA_002780135.1 Candidatus Shapirobacteria bacterium CG06_land_8_20_14_3_00_40_12 | reverse complement strand
AAATATTTTGCCACTGTTTCCGATTGTAAAAAAGCCATTTCGGCTAATCTGGATAAATGCAATAGCGGCAAAGAATATATTAAATCTCCATCGGGAACCATGTATGCTTCCCTTCATGGTCGCCAGGAAGCAACTCAGGACGTTCGAGAAATCTGTGCCTGGAATTTAAACTCCGACAAAAAACTGTGGTGGAATTTTATCGATAATGTCAATAAAAACTGTACTGCCCAAAATGCCGATTCCTGTTGGGAACAGGAAGCCAAAAAAGCCGGCCTAGATACCCAAGCCATTACTGACTGTTTCAATAAAGAGGGTATTGACTTGATTGAAAAAGAAATCGCCTTAACTGAACAGTTTAAAGTTCAAGGTTCACCAACTCTACTGGTCAACGGTGAAATTTTCCCACCGGAGGCAGCCTACACCCAGGATGGCAAAGGTACTCTTAAAATCGGCAAGAAGGTGGCTACTCAGGACCGCTATCGCATGCCCAATGTTCTAAAAGAAGCCCTTTGTGTCGGTTTCAAATCCACCCCCAAAGAGTGTAAAACCACTCTTCCCGATCCTTCTGGCGCCAAACCTGTTGCTGGTGCGTGCTAATATTTTCGAAAAAATTGTAGAGACGTGCCACTGGCGCGTCTCTACTCGTTTCTAAATAGTTTATCTTCACCCCAATCCTTGGGATTATTTTTTATATAATTTATTATCTGCCAATATCGTTTTTCATCTCCGACAATTTCATCAAAATATCTACTCTGCCAGGCAAAAAATAAACCCAATTTTCGAATCTCTTTTGTACACGACATCTTGAACTGATTAATAATCGACCCCAATGAATTTCCTTTCCAATACTTAATTGCTTCACCAGCTTTATTGTTTTGCCCAATCTTTTTCTGACTCAATAACTTTTCAGTAGAGACGCGCCAGTGGCACGTCTCTACTTGTTTATGCATAGTAATATTAATTAACAGATGAACATGATTAGGCATTACTACATATTTGTCTATCAATACAAAAGGATATATAGCACTTATTTTTCTCAGATTTTCTTCAACAATCAATCCTTTCTCAGATAAAATCACAACTCCGTTATTAATCTCTCCAAGGAAATTATTATGATTTAACGTACAAATAGTTACAAAATATATTCCCGGACTTGAATAATCCCAATTTTTTAGACGACCACTTTTAATCCGAAATTTATCCCCAAACTTTTTCTCCATAAATTAATTGTATCTTTTTCAGATGTAGAGACGCGCCAGTGGCACGTCTCTACATATATTAATCGTATCTCTACATAATATTTTGATAATTTACCCACATAGAAACTCACAAAAATACCCAATATTCGGTTATAATCAATCCATGTTCAAATTAAATTCTCATCAACTTCGGAAAAGTAGTCTCGGGCGGGGAAGTCGACATCAACGAAAATCCAGCAAAAACCCTCTGGTTATTGTTCTTGATAATGTTGTCGATACCTACAATATCGGTTCTTTTTTTCGTTTGGCCGATGCTCTTAATGTTAAAAAACTGTGTCTTTGTGGTCCGGTGGTCACTCCACCCAACCTCAAAATTCACCGGGCTTCTATTGGCACTTGGAAGTGGGTCGCCTGGGAACACTACCCCGATACCATTACCTGTTTAAAAAAACTGAAATCCGAAAATTATCACCTTATCGCCTGTGAACAAAATAAAAAAAGTGTTAATTATCAAAAAGCCAATTATCAATTTCCTCTGGCCATCATCGCCGGCTCTGAAGTTAATGGAGTAGGGGAGTCGATTCTAAAACTTTGTGACCAAATTGTTGAAATCCCCATGTTCGGTGTCAACAAATCCCTCAATGTCCTTTTAGCCGCCACCATCATCGGCTATCAAGCCATAAACAAAAGCCGCTTCTAAACCGCCTCACTTAAAACTAATTCCTTCAGGAAGCGTGAACAACACCTTTCCATTGAATCCCGTCATTCTTCTTATTACCTCATTATCTATATTCTCATCACTAGAAATAACAACCCCTCTTCTATTTCTAAAATCCACAATTGTTACCCCCTTCTCAACCCCAACCAACTGTCTATTTCCCATACTGAGCTTGTATTATAATTCATTCTATTAATCAATGCAAATTTTGCCTTATAATCGGCCTAAAAATCTAGATCTTTTTGATATAATTTGATACAGTTTTTATTCCAAATTTCCCCGATCTTTCCGGCTATTTTGCCTATTGTTAAGCTATTTATATCTGCTACAATTAATTTATCTCACTAATTCGGATGTTTATCAATGTAAAACTCCCTTTTTGAAGGGGAGGTGTCCGAAGGACAGAGGGGTTTTATGGATCAAAAATATACCGGTCAGCAAATTGTGGTTCTTGAAGGTCTTGAACCGGTTCGTAAACGACCAGCCATGTATATTGGCTCCACCGATATTACCGGTCTTCACCATTGTCTTAATGAGATTATTGACAACTGTATCGATGAAGCCCTGGCTGGTTTTGCTAAAAACATTTGGGTCATTGTTCATCCTGATAATTCAGCCACTATCGCCGATGATGGCCGGGGAATTCCGGTTGATATCATGCCCAAATACAAAAAACCAGCCTTGGAAGTGATTATGACTACCTTGCACTCTGGTGGTAAATTCGAAGGTACTGCCTACAAAATCTCCGGTGGTCTCCACGGTGTCGGTGCCGCCTGCGTCAATGCTTTAAGTAATCTTTATCAGGTTGAAGTTCGCCAGGACGGAAAAATATATTCCATGGAATTTTCCCGAGGTAAGGTAAAAAGTTCTTTGACCACTATTCCTAAAACCAAAGTTTCCTTATTGGAAAAATTAATTCCCAACACTGTTTCCGGAACCACAGTTACTTTTTCCCCCGACCCGGAAATTTTTAAAGAGGGAATTGAGTTAGATACCAAAACCATTATCCGCTCGCTTAAGGATCGTGCTTATCTAACCAGTAAAATATACTTTCATTTTTTTGATCAAAGGGATGGCGGTGAGCACCATTATTATTTTGAAGGAGGCATTCTCTCACTTTTGTCCGAAATCAACAAAGGTAAAACTGTTCTTCATCCTCCCATCTACCTCCATCGGGCTGATTCAGGAATTGATACCGAAGTTGCCATCCAATACAATGATTCCTTTCAGGAAAACACCCCTTCTTTCGTCAATATCATTAACACTCATGAAGGCGGCTCCCACCTCTCCGGTTTCAAAACTGCTCTAACCAAATCTATCAAAGATTACGCCGAACGGAAAGAGATGGTTAAAAACAAGGATGACTCCATTACCGGCGACGATGTCCGTGAAGGTCTTACCGCCATCATTTCTATCAAAATGGGAAGTAAAGATCTTCAGTTTGAAGGTCAAACTAAAGGAAAGTTAGGCAATTCTGAAGTCCAACCCATTGTTGCCAAAATTGTTCGGGAAGAATTGGATATATTTTTCGAAGAACATCCTGATATTGCCAAAACCATTGTCGGCAAGACCCTCTTAACCATCCAAATCCGCAAAGCCACCAAAGCTGCCAAAGATGCTATTATGCGCAAAGGTGCCTTTGATTCCCTGGGACTTCCGGGAAAATTGGCCGACTGCCAATCAAAAAAACCGGAGGAATGTGAAATTTTTGTGGTCGAAGGGGATTCCGCCGGCGGCTCTGCCAAACAAGCCCGGGACCGCAAGTTTCAAGCCATTTTGCCTCTCTGGGGAAAAGGTCTAAATACTGAAAGTATGCGTCTGGATAAGATTGTTAATTCCGATAAATTTAAGGATTTAATTATTGCCATCGGTATGGGTATCGGGGATTCACTTAATCCGGAAAAACTCCGCTATCACCGAATAATATTAATGGCCGATGCCGACGTTGACGGCTCCCACATCAACACTCTCTGGCTGACTCTTCTTTTCCGTCACCTTTCCTATACCGTGGAAAAAGGTTATGTTTATATTGCCATGCCACCTCTTTATGCCGTAAAACAGGGTAAATCTATTAAATATGCCTACACCGAAGAAGAAAAAGAAAAATATTTAACCGGACTCTCTACTGACGAAAAATATTCGGTTCAACGCTACAAGGGTTTAGGTGAAATGAATCCGGAACAACTCTGGACCACCACTATGAATCCGGAAACCCGGATTCTTAAGCGAATTACCATTGCTGATGCTCAAAAAGCTGATGAGGTCTTCCGGACCCTGATGAGCGAAGAAGTACCCCCCCGAAAAAAATTTATTGTTACCCACGCCCACCTAGCCACGCTGGATATATAAAATATGCCGCAAGATAACACTCCTAACAAAATGGTTAAAGACGACAAAGTCTTTATCAACAATGCCGGCAAAATAATTGACGTTGATATTGTTCCGGAGATGGAAAAATCCTATCTTGATTACGCCATGTCGGTTATCGTCTCCCGAGCCCTGCCTGATGTCCGTGATGGTCTCAAGCCGGTTCACCGCCGCATCATTTATGCCATGCACAAAATGGGTCTGGGACCTACCGGCAAAAATGTCAAATCGGCCGCCGTGGTGGGCGATGTTCTCAAGTCCTATCATCCTCACGGTGATGCTGCCGTTTATATGTCCCTGGTTCGCTTAGCCCAGGATTTTTCTCTTCGCTATCCTTTAGTCAAAGGTCAGGGAAATTTTGGTTCCATTGATGGCGACCCGCCGGCTGCCATGAGGTACACCGAAGTCAAAATGAGTCGTTTGACCCCGGAAATAATTGCCGACATTGATAAGGAAACCGTAGACATGATGGATAATTACGATGCTACCACCCTTGAACCAACCGTACTGCCCTCTCGAATTCCTAATTTACTTTTAAACGGCGCCGACGGTATTGCTGTCGGTATGGCGACTCGAATTCCACCCCATAATCTTGGTGAACTCTGCGATGGCATAGATTATATTCTTGACAATTGTCATTTAGAAAAAACAACCCCTGACTTAGAGATCAAGCCTCTGATTCAAAAAAACCTCACCACTATCGAAAAAATTCTTCTTCCGGTTACCACTCTTGAACAACAACACTTCAACTTGGAAACCACCGCCACCGTCGAAAACCTCTGTCAGTTCATCACCGGTCCGGACTTTCCCACCGCCGGCGAGATCTTTAGCAAAAAAGGCATTATTGAAATGTATCAAACAGGCCGGGGTAAATTTTCTCTCCGAGGACGTGCCGAAATCACCGAAACTAAATCCGGTAAAATCAGGATTATTATTTCCGAAATTCCCTATCAGGTCAACAAAGCCGAGCTGGTGCAAAAGATAGCCCAGTTAGCTACCGATAAAAAAATCATAGGAATCAGTGATCTTCGCGACGAATCTGATCGCCATGGTATTCGGGTAGTTCTGGAAATTAGAAAAACCGGTAAACCCAAATCAATTTTAAATAAACTCTATAAATATACTCCGCTTCAGTCATCATATTCTGCCAACATGTTGGCTCTGGTTGGCGGTATTCCCCAAACCCTAAACCTTCGCCAACTTTTACTTCTCTTTCTCCGTCACCGAGAGTTAATCATCCACCGACGAACTATTTTTGATTTAAAAGCCGCCTATTTACGCTCTCACATTCTTGAAGGCTTAAAAATTGCCCTGGACAATCTGGATGCGGTCATCAAAACCATCCGAGCTTCAGAAACTGCTGATACTGCCAAAACGAATCTAATGGAAAAATTCTCTTTAAGCGATCTTCAGGCCAATGCCATTCTTGAAATGCAACTTAGACGTTTAGCTGCCCTAGAACGTCAAAAAATTGAAGATGAATATGTCAACATCCAAAAAGTCATTAGCAACCTCACCGCTATTATCACTATTGCCGGTAAAATGATTACCATTCTAAAAAACGAAAACCGAGAAGTTAAGGAAAAATATGCTGATCCCAGACTGACTAAAATCTTTGTCCGGGACCTGGCCGATTTTAGTGAGGAAGATCTGATTCCTTCCGAACCAACCCTGGTTACCATCACCCGAAGTGGATATATCAAGCGTTTACCTCAAGATACCTATCGCACCCAGCAACGGGGAGGCACGGGTATCAGCGGAATGTCAACCAAAACCGAAGACGAAGTCGAGAGCTTGTTTAACGTCAATACTCACGACAATCTCCTCTTTTTTACCAACAAAGGTCGTTGTTTCAAAACCAAAGTTTGGGAAATTCCCGAATCCTCCCGACAGTCAAAAGGACAAGCAGTAGTTAACTTAATTAACATCGTCACCGGCGAAAAAGTCGAAGCCATTCTTCCGATTGCCAAAGTATCCGATTCCAAATTTATTATTCTGGCTACCCGTAAGGGTGTTATCAAAAAAACAGCTATTGAAAAATTTGCCAACATCCGCCAATCTGGGCTTACCAGCATTAAATTAGATATCGGTGACCAACTCATCTGGGCCAAGACCACTGGCGGTAATGATCAAATATTTCTGGCTACCAAAATGGGTAAATGTATTCGTTTCAACGAAACCGATACCCGTCCCATGGGCCGACACACCCGGGGAGTTCGGGGAATTACCCTCAAAGACCAGGATGAAGTTATCTCCATGGACATTCTCCCCCCAAAAAGAAGCCAGTCCTCATTTCGACATTTAATGGTGGTAACCGAAAACGGAGTCGGTAAAAGAAGTGATGTCTATCTCTACCCACTTCAAAAACGAGGAGGTATTGGTGTTAAGGTGTCTAATCTTTCCACTAAAACCGGCAATATTGCTGCTACCGCCGTTGTTAATGAAAAAACAGAGCTTTTAATACTAATCTCTAAAAAAGCAGTCACTATTAAATTACCCTTAAAAAATATTCCCGTTCTTTCCCGAAATACTCGCGGCGTTATATTAATGAGACTTAAAACCTCAGAGGACAGAGTTAACAGCCTCACGATCTTATAGGCTTTCACCATTTTTTGTTATAGGCCAACTAGTTTTTAACTATTATAAGATAGCCTTCCTCTGATTACCTTAATTGGCAGTCTAATAGCGTGACTGTTAGTCAGATATAAAAACCCAACATAGGCCTAAATTACGGCAAAAACAACGTTTACTTGAAGGTAGGGGAGTGGTAATTACAATTTTATGGCATCCTTTGGCATAAACACCCAACTATAGGACACACTGGTTACATATTGATCCAGTTTAATTCTGGACAAATTACCTCCAAAAATTAATATAATGTTTCCAACAGTCTGTGTATTATTCCCAATTCCGTAAAATTTCTGAATCATACTATTACCAGTAAAATTTGTCCAATTTTTTTGAAACTTTTTCTCACAAACTCTAAAAAATTTTCTTACCAATGCGATTTATCCTCTCCGAAAGGGGAGTCTTAATAAAACAAGTGATATAGAATGATATAGTAATTATATCTTTTTTTCCCTATTTCCTAAGTGGTATTTTTGGTGTACCTCCCGCAACCTGGAATCGGTCACATGGGTATAGATTTGAGTAGTGGCAATATTACGATGACCCAACAATTCCTGAACCGACCGCAGATCGGCCCCGGAACGCAACAAATCAGTTGCCATAGAATGACGTAAAGTGTGAGGAGTGGCATCAACCGGAATTTTGGCCTGTCGAACATAATGTTTCACCAACCTCTGAATTGATCTGGCCGATAATCTTAACTCCTCGTCGCTACTAGCTACATCCTTTTTTCCTCCAAAACGGATAAACAATGGTTTATACCTATCCACCCGTGACTTTATATATCTGTCTATCAGCATTGCTGCTTGTTGGCTAACAAACACTACCCGGGCCTTACCACCTTTCCCAACAACTCCAAACTCCCGACTCTCCAAGTTAATCTGATCCCGATTTAAAGCTACCGCTTCCGATACCCGTAACCCAGTAGAAAACAATAATTCCAGAATGGCCCTGTCCCTTAAGCCTATCTTGGTTGACAATATTGGCTGAGACAACAACCTCCCAATTTGATCTTCATCTAGAAATTTTAAGGAATGTTCAGCATTTTTTGGAACTTCTATTTTTTCCGGCTGCATTACCTGAAAATCGTTTCGAACCAACCATTTTAAAAAAGATCGAATGGCTATCACATAGTAGCCCTGGGTCACACTTTTCATAATACCTCGTAAGCCCGGTAACCGTGATAAATACAATCTAAACTTTCTAATTGTCTCCTGATTAATATCACCGAGTGTCGGTTCCATAATCCCTGAGGCCTGAAGATAGGTCAACAGCACTTCCAAATAATGTCGGTAATTTCTAACCGTTAACTTTGAAGCATTCCTTTCAATTTCTAAATGTTCTAAAAATCTAACGATTCCTTCCTCCAATTTCATATTTCTAAGACTATCGTAGCACAAAATCAACTAAATCTTCATTTCTGGGGCCTTTAGTGAAGTCATATATAATTTATGCCTTATTATAGGCACATACTCTCTACTTCTCCAAAATATGAAGGCAGGGAAGTGTCAATTGGGGCATTTAGGTATAAAAAATTTCTAAAGAACATCCCGAAGATGGAGGACTAATTGACACTAATTAATAAATAAATATAAAATCATTATTCTTAATAGTTCGTAATTGCCAATTTATAATTGATAATTATTTTAATCACTCCCCCTACTTCTCTTTTGGGGATAGTCGCAAAAGATACATTGTGCGACTATGGTTAAAAGGTTCTGCATCCGCTAGGTGAGGGACATTAACATTGTCCCTCCACCCCATCTCCAATTCATCACTAATACGTTTTATTTTTAAGACTCTACCCATATACTTCCTTCTCTACCCAGAACCCCTTCTCTTTCCTTCAGTTTGATATAGTCGACTGCTAATAACTTTTCCACATAGACTGTATCATACTATAACATTATACAGTCCTATAATATCCTATAATTATTATGAAAATAACTGGATTATCCGTGAAAATTTACCCGCCGTGGTGGGCGCTTCCCCACTCCCCTAGTTTACCATCAAATATTGCCTATCTTTAGCTTTGTATATATAATATTTTAACCTAATCACCTATCATTAAATCTATCTAAATCCCTCAATTCCCCAACCCCAATCCTAATTTTCTACCCAATTCTCCTCTCAACTCCCCCACCAACCACTTTCTAACCCCACGTATTTGTAACAATTATTGCCGTAAGTATGGCAATTCCTGTCAATATATACCCGGTTACTACCCCTTTGAATAATCTATCTTTGATATCCGCCTGAAATAGGCCGGAGAGAAGGTAGATTATTGATACTAAATACACTGACCCTTTAAATATCCCCACCGGCCAAAAGGAAAAAACCAAAGCCATTTGGCCTACTATCCAAGCAGCTACTAAAATATACACCCATCTCCCCCTACCCTTTCCATCGTCGGGCAGATCAATTGCTATTGCCCAAAACTGATATAAAAACAACAATATTGTAATAAATAGAGCCAAGAGTGAATTACCCCAAAAGGGTAGCCTAAAAGACAACATACTATCAAACAGAAAAAAGGCAGTTAACAATACCAAAATTAAACTGACCGTATAAGCCGCCCGATATAGCGGTACTGTTTTATAGCCAATCGCCACCAAAAATACATTCTCCACCAAAAATATCAGATAGATCATTACCCCAAACGCTGCCGCATATATCAAAAAACTGATCTGACTCGACGGCAACAAGACCACAAATAAACCGTAACCCAAGGTCAACAATACTGGCAAAATCGCCGTCATTAGCTTGTTATATACCCCTCTCTCAAAAATAATTCCCAACCCAAACCAAAAACAAAATATCACCAAAACCAATTCTAAGACAATCCCTAGATACCGTGAATCCACCGGCAAGGATAAAAACAAATACAGCCCTACTCCCAATATTATCGTCGAAATCAAATAGCGCCAATGTTTAGAAATATTCATTGAAATTCAAACCCTGAAAATACATTAATAACGTCACTATTTTCCTCCAAAGCATCTATTAAATCCATTATCTTCACTACTTCATCTTCCGAGATCAATCTTATCTTTTGTTTACATCTTTCGACCACTTCCTCCGTTTTTACCCCTATTCCCATTTCTTTAATTTTATCCCCGATCAAGGTTAAACTATTCACTTCGGTAATCACCATCTTTTCCTCAAAATCTCTCACCCCAAGTTCAATTAACAACAATTGTTCCTCATCAGTTAATATTCTTTCAGTTTCAATCTCCCCCACCCTATCAAACATAAAATCCACTGATCCCTCACTCCCTATCTTCCCTCCATAATTCCTGAAAAGTAACTTAATTTCCCCCAAGGTTCTGTTTTTATTATCCGTTTCCGCCTCAATAATAAGCGGTACATTCAAAGGCCCAAAACCCTCAAAACGACATTTTTCCAAGTTTACTTTTCTTTCTTCGTATCGTTTCATTAATCTGTCGATGTTTTCTTTGGGCATGTTCACTTCCCGAGCCTGTTCTATGGCTGTTTTCAAGCCTACTCCCCCCAACCGCAAAGCCGTCATAATATTTCGCGACGCCTTAGTAAAAACTTCACTTCTTTTTTTGTCCACTGCCCCTTTTCGATTTTTTATATTGGCCCATTTAGAATGTCCTGACATAAGTTTCACTGTATTTTATCATCTCCTCAATCCCCTTCCCCAACACCACCTCCATCCCACCACCACTTACTCCTTTAGTCTTACAGACTAAAATATCCGCCAATTTTTGGGAAATATCTTTTTCCGCCCTTACTTCACTGTTGTAGTTTATTTGACACCCATCCTCTTCTTCGCGGGTATCTACCGTTGTCACCATAATCCCCCACCACCCCAATCTATCAGCTACCATATTTCCAAATCCATTCTTTCCGGACGCATTCACCACCACCAATCGAATATTTTTCTCAATCACATCATTTTCAGCCATATCCCTGGGTATCTTTTCCTCCAAGCTTTCTTTCGCTAAAGATAAGTCACCCGATATAGCTTCCTTTTTTTGCAACCAATCATCGGCCTGTAACCGGAAACGCAACCACCCCAAAGGACCAAGATTTTTCCACAACCAACGGTTATTTTGCCAATCTTCGTTATATATTACCGAAACAGGCCAAAGGCCGAAATTGTAAAAAGCCACCATTTTACCTAAATTAGGCTGACTGTTTTCCTGCTCTAGAATAAGTTGTAATTTTGATGTTGGGTAATACCCCATTCCGTTTGGTATCCACAAATCAACTGATCCCAAAACTAATAAGCTGTTTATCATTCCCCGGGAGGGTGAAATATTAACAAATGTCAGCTTCTCCTTCTCTACTTCCATTATTAAAAAATCACCCCCCTTCCAGGAAGACTGATAAGCCCACCATCCACCCCACCCCAACATAACTATCCCTATCAAAACCGATAGTAATTTAACTTTGATCTTCATATCCCATCCTATTTAATAAACTTTTCAGGTCAGCGGGAATCTTTGACTCAAAGTGCATCAACTTACCCCCATAATCATTGATACTGATCTCGGCAGCATGTAAAAATGGTCTGTCAATCCCCAGGTCCATCTCACCACCATAAGTCATATCCCCCACCAATGGCCAACCCAAATACCGGAAATGTACCCGTATTTGATGAGTTCTTCCCGTTTTTAAGTCAATCGAAACTAAGCTATATTTTCTTTTTAAAAAGTTAATTACCGCCTCTCGACTAAAATGGGTTTCTGAGATCTTCCCGTCTTCTCTCACCTTAAAACGTCCAAAATATCGCTGACTTCTTCCAATCGGCATTTCAATTACCCCATCAGTGCTGATCTCTCCCGAAACCAAAGCTAAATATCGTTTTGCTATTTTTCTCTCTTTAAATAAATATTTTAAATATTCCAAATATTCTTCTGTTTTTGCGACCAATAATAACCCCGAAGTCCCCTTATCCAGTCGGTGTGCTATCCCTTGCCGCCTTAGCCCTATTCCCAATCCATTTTTCAAAAGCCACCCCTCAACCGTTTCCACCTCCCGTTTATTTTCATTGGTTACTACCACTCCTGCCGGTTTTTCCAGCACCAGTAAATCGTTATTTTCAAAATTTATTTTGATTTCTTCCATTTTCTAAAAATTACCATGACCAAACCAATAAATATTAGATAATCATTAATATTGTTATAAATCCCGGTTTTAAAAATCGGCCAATAATCCGTCACCTTTCCGAAAAGTAGCCTTTCCCTTAGATTCAGTCCCCCTCCCAACAAAAGAAGCCACCATCCAAGACTGTTTTTGTTTTTTATGACAAATACTCCCACTATTACCAATGCTAAAATCTCCGCCACTACTATTCCTGGCAAATTAATTCCAAAACTTATTCCGGTGTTTTCCACCATTCTCTACTCCCCCTCTTTTTCACATGTCATGCACACTGTCGCTTCCGGTCTAACCGCTAACCGGTCAGTATCGATCATTTCTCCGCACTTGTCACAAATCCCGTATTTTCCAATTTTAATTTTTGACAAAGCTTTACGAAATTCAATTATTTGTTTTTTAATAAAACTTACTTTTATCTCCGACTCAAAATGACCAATCTGCTCATCTACATCTTCTTCCAAAGAATTATTAGTCGCCCGGGTGCTATCAGAAAACGGGTCACCTCTCTTTAATTTCTTTTCACTTTTTTTAAGCTCAACAATCCTCTTCTCGAGGTACTTCTTTACCCTTCGGGTTAATTTATCAGGAATTACGTTCACCACCAAGAATACCCAATTCCACCCCACAAATCAAGGCAGGAATAATGTAGTAAATATTACTATAAATAAGGGACATTCCTAAAAATATGATTATATTTGCCGTCAAATATAAAAAGCCTTTTCGGCCGCTTTTATACCAAACAAAAGACCGATATCTTCCCTTAAGCCACCGACTTATTAGAGCTACCAGAAACAATAATAGTACCGGCAACCACTTTTCGGATACCGTAAAATACACTCCGTTTAGCCACAACAATAGCCACAAATTATCTTCTGCCAGAGAAAAAAATTTCCAGCCCCGATCCGTTGCCACCAACCAAACCATAGATATCCAAAATAAATATCCGCCAATCACGTTACTTTCTCCCATCTTCCAAAATTCCAACCATTTTATGGGATTTTCTGCCCATACCCCCCAGTAAACAAAACCATAGGCCAATCGACTTCCTAAAAGATACGTCAAAAGTGATATCCAGCCAAATGCCGCTACATCTTCCTCCTTGTAATTATTCCTAAGAACCCGCCAGGTTAAGTAAAGATAAACCAACAACCCCACTGTTCCCACTAATATTTGCCACATAAGTGCCGAGGGTGGGACTTGAACCCACACGGTATTGCTACCACACGATTTTGAGTCGTGCGCGTCTGCCAGTTCCGCCACGTCGGCAATCTTTTTTAAACCAATCAAATTATCTCACATATTCCAGCTTTGATAAATCAAAACACCGCACTCAATATCTGCTCACGAATCTTCGATGAAGACAAATTTAAATCCATTGCTCTCTCCGATAAATCACCAATAAACTCACCTCCCACACCATAACAAAACGACACTCGTGAACCCGTAACACCATCATGAGTTTCAAATCTTCTATAAACCCCACCTTCTATTAAAACTTGTAGCACTTTAACATCAAAATTATACATCTCTTACCCTTTTTTTTCACCTCAAATTTTATCGTCATTGCGGGGGTAATCCCGAAGCAATCACCACCCCATGGTTTTCATATCAAAGTTGAATACAAATCTTTCCAATCTGAATTGAATTTCTCGACTAGCATCATCTTCTTCAACCTCGACCCTGCCTTAATCTGTTTTTCCCGATGCTCATATATTCTCCGTAACAAATTATTTGTCACTCCAACGTATAATACATGATTAGTTTTATTGGTCACGATATAAACACAAGGGACTATCTTTTTCATCTTTTAAATTTACCACTCCAATATCATTGCGAACAAGGCGTAGCCATCTCTAAACAAATGACATTTACCCTTTTTTCTCCACATCAAAAAAGCTGACTTGCTTGCCATTGAAATACAAACCAAACTGCCCCGTCGGTCCGTTACGGTGTTTTTCAATACTTAAAGTTATCATCTCTTTAACCTCCTCATCCTCCCGATGTAAAAACATGACTACGTCCGCATCCTGTTCAATACTCCCCGACTCCCGTAAGTCCGACAACCTCGGTCGCCCCCCCCGGGCTTCCATCTGTCGGTTTAGTTGAGCCACTGCTAATATGGGAATCCTCAATTCTCTGGCTAAATTTTTTAATCCCTGCGATATTTCACTAACTTCCTGCACCCGATTTTCCCGATTTTTCCCATGCATCAACTGCAAATAATCTACTACCACAAACTTAATCCCCTTATCTACCTGCAACCTCCTGGCCTTGGTTCGTAACTCCGTCACCGATAAACCGGGAGTGTCATCTATATATAGTGGAGCTTCAGCTAATATTCCCATTGCTTCCGACAATGAAGTAAAATCATCGTCAGATAGCTGGCCGGTTTTTAACTTCCAGGCATCAATTAACCCCTGTCTCACCAACAGTCTGTCTGATAATTCTTCTTTACTCATTTCTAAAGAGAAAACACAGGTCGGCAACTTCTCTTCCACCGCCACATACCGGGCTACATTCAGAGCAAAGGCAGTTTTTCCCACTCCCGGTCGGGCCGCCAATACAATCAGGTTACTATCCTGCATCCCCGCCAGCATTGAATCCAATGATTTAAAACCGGTTCCCAACCCCCTAAGCCCACTCCCCCGTTTCTGAAGCTCATCCAGCCGATCAAAACTAGCTGTCAACACTTCCTTAAGTGATAGTGGTACCGATTTTAAGTGTCTCTGGCTTAGTGAAAAAATTTCCTGTTCAGCTACGTCCAGTAACTCTTCCGCCGACAGTGACTCATCAAAGGCCTTTTCCGTAATTCGAGCCGCAGCCGTTATCAGCTCTCTTTTGGCTCCCAAAGCCTTTATTATTTTGCCATAGGCCTCAACATTAGCCGAAGTCGGCACCCCATTGGCCAATTGCGCCAAATAAGCTTTACCCCCGATTAACTTCAATGCTTTCATCTCTTTTAATTTCCCTGACACTGTCACCAAATCAATCGGACTTCTGGCTTCATACAACCCCATCATCGCCTCATAGATTTTGGCATGGTTACCATTATAGAAATGTTCCGGCCGTAAAAACTCCGACACTGCCAAAACAGCATCATTATCAATCAATATTGACCCCAACACCGATACTTCAGCCTCATCAAAAGATGGTGGTACCCGTCCTATTTCGCTGTTAATAACACCACCTCCGTTACCTCCGGCAGATTTTCCGAAGATATTATCAGTTTCTCTAAGGGGATTAAATCCTCTCTATCCGCCAAATCCAATAATTCTTTTTGCGAATCAGCTGATAATCCGGTAATCAAAAGATAACTTTCTCCCAACCCTTTTGTCTTATCCCAAACATCTTTTATTTCCCCCAACCCCGGTACGATTAGCAAATCACACTCACTCAATTTTTCCTTCTTTTTGTCAGTAATTTCCATTTCCATCGTCGATAACCATCCTACCTTTATCCCTTCAAACTGTAATACATACATTACCCCATCCTCCCCTATTCTGGCTCCCCAGACTTCTATTCCGACCACTTCATATTCCCCCGGCCCCCAAATAACCACTCCATTTTTGCTGTTTAATCCTAAAAAATTCGACTCAGCGTTTTTAAAAATTATTACCTTCGCTTCTCCGGTCAAAACATCAATATCTCCCTTCCTTGGATTAAACCATACTGCTTTTTTTTTTCCTCTAATCAAAATACTGTCCTTACCATACTGACTTATTTCCATAGCTCTATGATATCATCAAACTTACCAGATGCTCAAAGGATTTATTCTCGCTATTATTTTCGGAAGTATAGTTGGTTTCGGGGTCTCTAATATTCTGGTTACCGTCAACCCTCAAAAAATCATAACCGGTATTCCCACCCCCACACCTATCTCTACCTCCAACTCAATCGTTACTACTCCGGTTATTTCTACCCCCTCCTTAACTATTGAGTATCCCCAAAACGAATCTATTGTCGAAACCGCCAATATCACCCTAAAAGGTAACACTGCCGGTTCCTCCTTTGTTCTGATAAGCACCGCCAATGATTCTTATCAAACTGTAGCTGACAACTCCGGTTCATTCTTAGTCGATTTAAGCCTAAATCTAGGTGTCAACCTCCTTAATATTAAATCCATTTCCCCCGACGATATTGAAAACAGTCTTGAACTATTAGTTACTTATAGCACTGCTAAATTAGAATGATCACCCCTACTTTACCCGCCATAGCCTTGGCGACGGCGGGCCCTACCACCCCACCCAGCTCTGAAATCCAAAAAATCAGACAGGTAATTCAAGAGAAAGTATCTCAAAAACTTAAAGAAATAACCCAAGGAGAAACTGACCCAAAAAAAGCCATTACCGCCACCATCGCTAAAATCGAAAACGATACTCTTTCTTTCGATACTCCCAGCCTCATCAAGAAAGCCACCGTTGACGACACCACTATTTATATCGGCCTAAAACAAAACAAAATTAAATTCTCCGATCTCAAAATCGGTCAGGAGATTTTAGCTATCGGTCTTTTGGACAAAAATCAACAACTTGCCATTAAACGACTCATCCTCACCCCCCAAAAAAGCTTTCAAAATCCCAATCAAATTATTTTTGGTCGGGTTGTCGATATCTCCACCTCTTCTCCAATCCTTGTTGTCATCCCCTATTCCAACAAAAACAGTCAATATCAAATTAAATACACTGTCGGCAAAACCAAAATTCTTCGGCAAACCGGCCAAAAAGCTTCTCTCGAATCAATTAAAATTGGTCAAAAAATCGCTGTCGTGGCCACAGCTGATCCCCTCTCCCGCCAGAGTCTTGTTTCCATTAAAATCATCACCCTTGATTAATACCCTAAATTTCTGATAAAATACCCTCGATGATCAATCTATCAAGCAAATCTACCCATCATCACGCCAATTAACCCTTGGCGGACTTTTGCTTGATCCACACCCCGCCAAGAGGCGGGTTTTTTTGTTTCTTTAGGTGAAATTTTGAACGCAGTGATAAAATTTTCCTAAAGACACAATCCCGATCGAATCCTTGAGCATCGGGATAGCACATTTACCTGGTGGTATTAGCTCAGCTGGTTTAGAGCGTTCCCCTGTGGAGGGAAAGGTCGCCGGTTCAAGTCCGGTATACCACCCCAAGTTAATAATTAAAAATCTAAACTCTAAAACCTAAATAAATCAATCTTTAGAATTTAGGATTTAGAATTTCAAAATTTTATGCTAATAAAATTTGTATTTATCCATCGCACCCATACCGTGGTCACCAATCCGCGGGGTGTTTCTGTGACCGCTTCCCTGTCATTGCGAGCGTAAGCGAAGCAATCTCTCCATAAAGCCCCGTAAACCGGGGCTTTTTTTAGTCCCAATTAAATATTAAATAAAAAATATGAGCCAATATGACAACGAAAAACCGATAGAAACTCCCAACTTCGAGGAAGTTTATTACCGATGCTTCAAGGTCAATGAGAAACAATTGACTATTATCCGTCGGGAAGTAAACGAATGGGCTCCGCCCGCTATTCGTCGACCCATCTCTCCCTCTCCCAGATTTCCTCTTGGAGGTACTCTTCGAGTCATTGTTCCGTTATCCACATCAGAAAAGGCTGTAATTGAAGTTAAAAAAATCACTGGCTACAGCCCAGATTGGGAACGGAATAGTATTCACTAACTCCCTCCCCGAATTCCGGGGAGTTTACAATGTTAAAATCAAACTATGAATGATCAACAAAACAAAACTCAACCTCTCAAAGGTTTTCGCGATTTCCTACCTAAAGATGCCTTAAAACGTCAATGGCTTCGAAATCGTCTAGCCCAAATTTGTATGCAATGGGGATTTGACCCTCTGGAAACTCCCACTCTTGAACCACTGGAAATTTTTGAAAACCAAATTGGCGAGGGTGAAAGTATGTTTTTTAAATTCGAAGATCAAGGTGGCCGCAGGGTCGCTCTCCGTTACGATCAATCAGTTCCCACCGCCCGAGTTGTTGCTCGTTTTGCCTCTTCTCTTCCATTTCCTTTCCGTCGCTATCAAATCCAATCTGCCTTTCGATCAGAAAAACCCCAAAAAGGTCGTTACCGAGAATTTACTCAATGCGATGCTGATATATTTGGTATCACTTCTCCCTATGCCGACGCCGAAGTTATTGCCCTATCAATCGATATCTATCGTCAACTTGGTTTCAAGCAAGCCAAAGTCCTCATCAGCGATCGTGAGCTCCTTAAAGATCTTCCCTACGAAGCCATTGTCGCCATCGACAAGCTTAGTAAAATCGGTAATCAGGGAGTAATTGATGAAATGGTTTCAAAAGGTATTAACATCGCCAAAGCCAAAGAATATCTTAGTTTTGTTAAGAATCTTCAACCAAACGAAACTATCAAGATAATCCTTAATTACCTAGACAAACTTGGATTCGAACAAAGTTGGTATGCATTTGAACCAACCCTCGCTCGCTCCTTTTCCTACTCCAATGGACCAATCTGGGAAGTACAAATAACTGGATCATCTGGCGGATCTGTTCTGGGAGGAGAAAGATTTGACAAGGTAATCAAAAATATTTCCGGTATCGACATTCCTGCCACTGGTTTTGGTCTTGGTTTTGATCGAACCCTAGAAGCCCTAGAAGAATTTAAATTAATACCTGAAATTAAAACCATCTCTAAAATTCTTGTCACCGTCTTTTCCTCCGACCTATTTGACAAGTCGGCCGAATTATCAAAACAGTTAAGACAAAACAATGTCAACACTGAACTCTACCCCGATCCGAATATTAAACTCGGCAAGCAATTCAAATATGCCTCCGATAAGGGTATTCCCTTTGTCGCCGTCATCGGTCCCGATGAAATAGAAAAAAATCTCGTCACTCTTAAAAATATGGCCACCGGCGACCAAAAAACTCTTAGCCAAGAAGATCTTTTGGCTCAACTCTCTTAATCTAAAACTTTTAATTGAACACAATTTTTTTCACATATAAACGATAATTCAGCTTTCTTCTTATAAATACCCAACAACTTCCTTACTTTCACTGGAATATATAGATAATTGTTTTTGTACAAACTCACTTGGGATTTCATAAATCAATAATATCCTAACCTGAACTTATTTGATATAATCACTCCTATGAAAGCCACTATTCACCCTCAATATTTTGATAACTGCGCCGTAACTTGTGCCTGTGGTAACAAATTTACCACCGGTTCTACTGTCGAAAAAATCGAAGTCGAAGTTTGCTCAAAATGCCATCCATTCTTTACGGGTACTCAAAAATTCGTAAACATTAAAGGAAGAATTGATAAGTTTCGTGAAAAACAAGCTCAAGGTACCGCCTACAAGGCTAAAAAATTGGCTAAAAAATCTGATAAAACCAAAAAAATCGAGAAAGAAAAATTGAATTAGATGCCCACCATCAATCCCAACATTGCCATCCTTGAATTTCGTCCTGGTCCAGGTGGTGAAGAATCCGGTCTTTGGATGAATGATTTAATGCGCATGTATACGCGTTATGCTACCAAGGTCGGATGGCTTACCTCTCAAATTGATACCAACATTATCAAAATCTCCGGTATTGGTGCCTTCGATCAGCTCCAATGGGAAACCGGTACTCATCGGGTTCAACGAATTCCGGTCACTGAAAAACATGGCCGAATTCATACCTCCACTGTCGCCATTGTTGTTCTTCCTCAAATTACCTCTTCTGACGTCCAGTTTAATCCCGATGATATTGAAATCACTGCCACCCGGGCCGGCGGTCACGGTGGTCAAAATGTCAACAAAGTATCAACCGCGGTTCGTCTCCTTCATAAACCCACCGGCCTCACCTTTTCGGTGCGTCAAGAACGCTCCCAACAACAAAACCGGGGAATTGCTCTCGACCTTCTTCGTGCCAAACTCTGGCAAATGGAGGAAGACCGGCGCCTGGCTGCTACCGGCTCCACCCGCGACAAAATCGGTTTAGCTATGCGGGCTGATAAAATCCGTACCTATAACTATGCCCGAAACCAAATCAAAGATCATCGTATCAACAAAGAATTTCCTTTATCTAAATGCCTCGACGGCGATCTTTTAGAAATGTTATTAGAACTTACCGTCCTTTCTAGCTCTTGTTCTCCAGCATCACCTTAATCTCGATTTCTTTTTTGTCCCTCCAGATTTTCATAGTTATAGTATCCCCTATCTTTCGGGTGTTAATATAAGTTGATAATACCGTATTTCTTTCATCGGATAGCTTTTTACCGTCTACTTCGGTAATAATATCCTCCACTTTTACTCCTGCCTTCTCTGCCGGACTTCCCGATACCACCTCCACCACATAAGCACCGCTAGGAACCTCATTTAATAACGCTGCCTGCTTACTCACCATCCGATAAACTACCCCCAAATACGGTCGGTCAAATTGCCCCGTGCTTTTAAAGTCACCAATTGATTCTTTAACAATATTTATCGGTAGGGCAAATCCAATATTTTGCCCACTCTGAGATACTGCCACATTTACCCCGATTACTTCACCACCGGAATTAAACAAAGGTCCTCCGGAATTACCGGGATTTATGGCCGCATCGGTTTGAATCACGTTATCCAACTTCTCACTCCCCTCAAACGGACTCCCGGCCGTTATTCCTCTTCCCAATCCCGATATCACCCCCTTGGTTACCGTCGATCTAAACTCACCCAAAGCCGTACCGATAGCAATCACTGTCTGGCCTACTTTTAACTTGTCCGAATCACCCAATTTCACCGGAGTTAAACCAATTTTATTCACCTTAAGTATGGCCAAATCGCTAATCGGATCCCGATAAATATTAGTTACTTCCGCCACTTCATCCTTCCCGATAATTACCCGATATTTTGCACTAGTATCTGCCACTACATGCTTATTGGTAACTATTAGTCCATCTTCACTGATGATAAATCCAGTCCCAATATCCTGTTCGATTTTTTGCTCTCTCTGTTGACTGGGGGCCCCAAAAAACCCGCCAAAGAAATCCATCCCCCAAAATGGATCCAAACTAACTACATTAGTTTTACTAATAGATACCGTCACCACACTGACTGTCGCTTTTTCCACTACC
>PEWA01000008.1:0-147 GCA_002780135.1 Candidatus Shapirobacteria bacterium CG06_land_8_20_14_3_00_40_12 | reverse complement strand
TCTTCATCGATTATTTCCCTTTTCCCACTGACTACCGACTCGACTTTTTCCATCTTTCCGATTATTTTATCAACTATTTTTATTCCCACTTTTCGGTCCAATATCGCACCACTTAGTACCGCCAAAGTCAACACCACCCCCATCCCT
>PEWA01000061.1:222-7696 GCA_002780135.1 Candidatus Shapirobacteria bacterium CG06_land_8_20_14_3_00_40_12 | reverse complement strand
GGCTCAGGAGCTGTCTAAATGGCAAAAACGAGGAAGGTGGTAGTAGATAAAAGCCGAAATTTTCGATAGAATATAGAACATGGCAGTGTCGTTGGACTTCTCCCAGATAAAGCAAAAGCTGTTAGCTCAGGCTAAAAAGTTAAAATACTTGACAAACGAGGAGATCTTGGCGTTGGTGCCGGAGCCGGAAAAATGCATTGAACAACTGGATCTGCTTTTTGACTATCTCTTTGAAAAGGGAGTAGATGTTTTTGACAAAGTGGAGTCAAAAGAGGCACTGGAAATTGAAAAGGCTAAGGTAACAAATGCTGATTTGATGGCTCTGCTGTCGCAAAAAAACAGTGTGGATTCGATAAGAATGTATCTTAAGGAAATTGGAAAAGTCGATTTGATCAACTTTGAAAAAGAAGTAGAACTGGCTAAATCGATTGAAAAAGGGTCAAAGATTGCCCGAGCGGATCTGATTAATGCTAATTTGCGACTAGTGGTGTCGATTGCTAAAAAATATATTGGTCGGGGATTGACTTTTTTGGATTTGGTACAGGAGGGAAATCAGGGACTGATGCGGGCAGTAGAAAAGTTTGACTGGAAGCGAGGTTTTAAATTTTCAACATATGCGACGTGGTGGATCCGACAAGCCATAACGCGCGCCATTGCTGATCAGGCCAAAACGATTAGGATTCCGGTGCACATGGTGGAAACAATTAATAAAGTTTATAAGGCTACGAGGGCGTTGACCCAAAGATTGGGACGGGAGCCGACAATTGAAGAAATTGCGGCTGAGGTAGAGGTGACGGTAGAAAAGGTGGAGGAAATTTACCGAATATCACAGGATACGACATCGCTGGCTACTCCCGTTGGCGACGACGAGGATTCATTTTTGGGAGATTTTATAGAGGACACGACCCAACCTAGTCCTTATGATGAAACTTCCAAAGAATTACTGCGGGAGTCAATTGAAGAGGTGTTGTCGTCTTTGGATGAACGGGAGGCGAAAGTGTTGTCACTGCGATTCGGCCTAATGGGAGAAACACCGAAAACACTGGAAGAAGTAGGAAAGATTTTTAACGTCACCCGGGAGCGGATTAGACAAATCGAGGCCAAGGCACTGCGAAAACTTCGCCATCCAAGCCGTCGTAAAAAATTACAGGATTATTTGGAATAAATTTTTAATTTTTTTTCAAAACAGCCAGAACTTCCTCGGGGGTGTCGACAACGGAGACGACGTTTTTTTCAATAGATTCGAAATTCATATTCTTTTGAAGAGTTGCCACTACTTCGCGCCATTCGGGGCCGACAAAAATCAGAGGCTCGTGGTGGCCATAATCAAATTTGGCTATTTCCCAAGTCAGGCCAACTTCGGAAAGAGTACCGGTACCACCTTTAAAAATAATAAAAGCATCGGCTATTTCCATAAGTTTATTCATCCGGGCCTGATAGTCGTGGGTGACGATAATTTCATCAGCTAAAGACAAATTATTTTTGTCAATACCTTCGTAGTTGCCGGGCTGATCGGGAGGATCAATGACAATAATTTCTACCCGACCACCAGCTTCTTTGGCCCCTAAAGTGGCCGCTTCCATAATGCCGGTACCACCGCCATTAATAATAATGTAACCGGAGGCAGCCAATAATTTGGCGGTAGTAAAAGTCAACTGATAAGCCAAGTCGGCAGGTAAGAGGTCAGAGCCGCCGAAAATGGCGATGCGACGAATTACTTTTGTTGTTGATTCCATAATTAAACCCTCTGCCCTTCGGGCATCTCCCTTGAAAAAGGGAGACTTATAAGATCAAGATAATACTGGCCAGAATAAATGATATCAACTCCGGCGTTGATTAGCCGGGGTAAATTGTCAGGGGTAGCTCCCCCGTCAACAGCTACTTTATATTTTTTATCTTTTAACTTTTTAATCTTAGAAAAAATACGGTCATCCAGAGGTAGAGGGTCAAAACCCATGGGACGACCCATGAGTAATATAAGATCGGTGTCCAAGGGAATCTTAAAATCAATAGGAGTATCAACGTCAAAAGCCAGACCGGCTTCGAGCCCCTGGTCTTTGACCACCTTAATAAAATCTTCGCGATTGGACATGGCTTCGACCTGACCGATAACCCGGGAGGCCTGAATAAAGAGGCATTTATTTAGCCAATTTATGGGGTTTTTAACCATCAGATGAATATCGAAAATATTTTTTTCCAAAATTAAATCGGAACGGTTTAAAAGTTCGAGGGGGAAAGAAACCGGTTTGACTAAGACTCCGTCGGTAACATCAATCTGAATCCAGGTGGTTAAATCTTTGACTGAAGAGAGGCGAGCCTCAACCCGATTAAAATCAACTTGAGGATTGGTAGTGGGAATTATTTGCATAAACGGGCCAGCCTTTGATCAAAAGTAAACAGTTTTAGACCTAGAAGTTTTGATTGACTTAACAGATAACAATCAATCCAAGACAAAGTGCTTTGGCTAAAAGTATCAAGAGCACTATCAATAATGGTTTTGTCCCGTATTTCAAATTCGTCTTTGATAATCAATTCTTTTATCTGTTCAATGACTTTTTTCTTGTTCATCTGATAATGCGACAGCATGACCCAGATGCATTCGGCAATAATGAGTTCGTTTAGTAAAATAATAAAAGTACCTTTTTCGGCTTGGGAAAAAATTTTTACAGCTTCCGTTTGAAGAGTACTTTTATCCTTGATTAAAAACCTTAACAGGATGTTGGTGTCAATAATTACTTTCTTCATCAAACCCAAGATAAATCTTCAGGATTAAATTTCTTACCTTTGGGTTTGGGAAGAGAACCTTCCAGTTCAGACAAACTTTTTACTTTGGTATGAAAAACCTCGACTTCACCATTAACAACCCGAGTACGAAAAAATATTTGATCTCCCGGTTTAATATGAGCAGTCTTTCTGATTTGGCGAGGAATAGTAATTTGACCTTTGCTGGTGACAGTTGATGTTAGATTCATAATCTATTTAATCAAAATGTATTACGTTTGTCAAATTGTATTACTTTTTATTTTTGAATATACATGGCCAGCTCCAGCAGACGGCAGGAGTAGCCGTATTCGTTATCATACCAAGCACCAACGGAAAGCATGTCGTCATTAATGACTTTGGTCATCAGACTGTCAATAATACAGGAAGCATTGTTGCCGATAATATCAGAACTAACTAAGGGTTCGTAGGAAATTTTGAGTTTACCGACTAACTCCGGAGAAACCGAGGCAGCTTCAAAAATGGAATTGACATCTTCGATGGTGACGGAACGGACTAATTTAAAGGTCAGATCGGAATAGGAACCGCAAATAACCGGAACCCGAATGGCAGTGCCGGCGAAACGACCCGAAGCTTCGGGATAAGCAGCAACCACTGATTCGGCAGCACCGGTTACAGTCGGGACAATATTAAGAGCGGCCGCCCGAGCCCGGCGGGGATCACAACCTGCTCCATCAACCAGATTTTGATTGGTAGTATAGGCGTGAATGGTAGTGAGAACCCCTTCCTGAAAACCGATTTTCTCATCAACCAGTTTGACAATGGGGGCAACACAATTGGTGGTGCAGGAACCGTTGGAAATTAAAGTTTCGCCGTGATACCGGTCTTCGTTGACACCCAAAATGTAGGTCGGGATTTTGGGGTCTTTGGCGGGGGCGGAAATAATGACTTTTTTGGCGCCGGCATCGAGATGGAGGGTAGCTTTTTGGTCGGTAAAGGCGCCGGTACATTCCAAAACCACATCAACACCATAAGATTTCCAGTTAATCTTGGAAGGATCGGGTTCACTTAAAAAAGGGAGGGAAAGAGAACCAACTTCGAGACGGCCGATCTCACCACCTTTTTGGGGTTCGGCACCGTTAACCATAAAAGGGGCGCGGCCATAAACAGAGTCATATTTAAACTGATGGGCAAAGTCAGAAATGTCAGGAGAACCGATAGTATTGACGGCCACCAGATCCAGATCATATTTTTCCATCAACAGAGCCCGGAGTAAAACACTACCGATGCGACCAAAACCATTGATACCGATACGAATTTTTTTTGCAGGCATTGATTAATGATACAACAAATTTATTCCAAAGTCGGTAAGGTGCCTTTGGTTAAATACTCAAGAAGAACTCCCCCGCCGCTACAAATAAAAGAGATTTTGTCGAGCATTCCCAAATCTTTGATAGAGGCCGAAGTGTCGCCACCGGCAATAATTTTGAGGGTAGCCGGAGATGAGGTAATGGCTTTGGCAACTTCGATGGTGCCGGTACGAAAGGCCGGGTTTTCGTAAAAGCCGAGCGCGCCGGACCAAATAATAGTGGCTGAAGTGTCAATAATTTGCTTGAAATGGGCAATCGAGGCGGCATTAATATCGAAAGAATCAGGAGTCAGAGAGGCCCAATAAATTTTTTCGGAGGAAGGGGAAGAAGATTTTTTGGTGGGAAGTTTGCCACCGATAAGAATGTGATCGGAGAGATTTGTAAGGGCGGGAAGATAATCAAGTTTATCCATTTTGGCCCCGCCTAAAACAACAGTCAAGGGATGGGGGCAGGTAGCCAATTTCGAAAGCTCTTTTATTTCATCAAGAAAACTTAAGCCGTAATATCCCGGTAAAATGTGGTGAAGAAAAATAGAAGCAGAAGGGTGATAGGCGGCAATAGCGTCGTTGACAAAAGCCTGGGATTGGTCAATTAGGGGCTGAAGAAAAATAAAAGAACCAATCATTTCGTCGGGCCAGAAACGAAGATTTTCCACAAAAATTATTTGATTTTGCGATAAAGCTAATTTTAGAGGACCGGGATCGGTGGGGTCATCCAGAAAAATACTGTTTTGAGGTTCGCCTTTACTCAACAGCGAGATAAGTTCAAGATAGACGGGTTTGAGCGAACATTTTTCATCTCTACTTTCAGGGCGACCGAGGTGGCCGATAATAACCAGTTGACAGGACTTGGACAGAAGTAAAGAAATGGTAGGAAGGGATTTGAGGAGACGGGAGTTGTTAATAATTTTTCCATCGATAATGGGTAAGTCAAGATCGAGACGAAGAATAACAGTCGATTTTTCGGGAACTAATTCAACACTTTTGAGATTCATAGTCAGTAATTTGCCGGAGGCGCCTGATATAACGTTCTTCAGCACCGAAGAGGGTGGAGAGAAAAGTGTCAACAATAATCAGGTTATCTTCGTCGCTAACCGCATTGGCGGAAAGACAGGAAATGTTAATGTCGTCGTCGTGACGGGCGGCACGGATTTGGTCAGGGGAGAAACAGAGGGCGGCCCGAGCGCGATTAACTTTGTTGGCCGAAATGGTAGCGCCGGCACCGGAACCACAGATTAATATACCTAAAGATCCGTAATCCTTGACTACTACTTCAGCCAGTTTGATGGCAATAAGGGGATAGTCATCCTCTTTGACGTATTTTTTGGCCCCAAGATCAATAAATTCAACGTTTTGACTCCGCAGATGTTCTTTTATTTTTTCCTTGAGTAAAAAGCCCCGGTGATCGGCACCAAGATAGATCATTTATACTACAATACTAGCAAATCTATGGAAAAATTTAAGGTGGTCGTTCTAAAATCGGAGAATATTTTGGGTTGGCGACTAAAAATTGTTGACAATAAAACAGTAGAAATAAGGGCGGGGCTATTTACTGACTGGAGAAAAGTAATTAAGGAAAAAAAGGATTGGATTGAAAAAAGATTAAAAAAAATGCCGGAAATAAAAAAAATAAATGAGTTGGATAAGCTGGTTATTTTGGGAGAGGAATATAAGGTTAATATAACGATGGGGAAGAATGATTCGTTGAATATTTTTGAGGATAAAAAAGAAATTTATGTCAGAAGTAAAAGGCTGACGGAAAAGTATTTGAAGAAATTGATTGATAAAAAAATGAGACCAATGGCACTCAAGATAATTAGAGAAGAAGTTAACAGATTAGCAGCAACACATAAGATAAGGGTCGGAAGTATCAAGATTAAAAATCAAAAAACCCGGTTTGGGTCATGTTCATCGAGAGGTAACTTAAATTTTAATTGGCAAATAATATTGTTTCCGAATGACAAATTTGAACATGTGATATTACACGAGTTGACTCATATTTTGGTTAAGAATCATTCGCGAGGTTTTTGGGAGAAGTTAAAAGAAATGGACAGTAATTGTGTGCAAAATAATCGGTGGTTAAAAAGAGAAGGAGCAAAGAAATTTATAGTTTAATTTCCATCCCGACGGGGCAATGGTCGGAGCCGAGAACCGATGATAGAACAAAAGCCTCTTTGATCCATTTTTTGAGTTTGATGTCGATAAAGAAATAGTCAATGCGCCAGCCGATATTACGGGAACGGGCGTCGGAGCGCTGGCTCCACCAGGAATATTCGACTTTGTCGGGGTTGAGAAAACGATAAGTATCAAGCCAACCAAATTTTGCCAATTTATCCATAAAATCCCGCTCAATCGGGAGAAAGCCGGTGTTTTTGACATTGTCTTTGGGGCGGGCCAAATCAATTTCATTATGGGCGGTGTTGATGTCACCACAAAAGATAACCTTTTCTCCCTGATCCCGAAGATCGTTGATGTATTTTAGAAAAGCGTTGTAGAACTTCATTTTATAATCGAGACGGCCAAGATCACGACCGCCATTGGGAATATAAACATTGAGGAGGGTAAATTCGTCGAATTTAGTAATTAAAACCCGACCTTCATCGTCCCAATCATTATCTGACTCACCGATGATGATTGATTTAGGCTCCTCTCTGGTAAAAGTGGCGACCCCGGAATAGCCAGCCCTGACAGCCGGATTCCAGTATTGGTGATATTCGGGTGGACATTCAAGCAGAGGGACTTGACCGGGCAGGGCTTTGACTTCCTGAAAACAATAAATATCAGCATTATCCTGTTTGACAAAATCCCAGAGGCCTTTTTTGACAGCCGCCCGCATGCCGGCGAGATTCCAGGAAATAAGGCGAAGAGTCATTTAAGCTGACCTTGGGAAATAACTTTGATGCGGTGTTTTTTAAGAAGACGAGTAGTAATGCCATCACCGGTTTGTTTAGGCCAAGGACCGGATTTACCAGAACCACAGGATGGACTTCCTTGCTTGAGAATGGCTTCTTTTATACCAAATAATTGGCAAATTTTTAGAGTTTCTTGGGCACCTCTAATAAAATTATCAGTGATATCTTGACCGGAACGGGAGAGAACCTTATTGCCAACAATATGAGAGGGTTCTCGAGGAGTGGCTAATCCCCCAAGTTGTTCAGGACAGACAGGAATGAGAGCTTCTGTCTTGGAGAGATTGATTATTTTTTGGTTTGGACGGCTGGCACAATTGTAAAGACAGCGAACCCCTAGAAAACAAGCACTGCAGAGTTTCATAGCTTATTATAGTCTGTATGAACCATGTGGCGTATATGAAAAAAGAATGGGGATTTATTCCCAAGATACTTTGTGGGGAAAAGAAGATTGAATCAAGGTGGTATTTAAATA
>PEWA01000061.1:0-161 GCA_002780135.1 Candidatus Shapirobacteria bacterium CG06_land_8_20_14_3_00_40_12 | reverse complement strand
ATTGGTGACGGTGAAGTCAAGGGTGAAAAGGGTGTTGGCGCTTGGAAATCTGACATCAGAAAAGGTGGGGGGAATTTTGGAAAAATATGGACGGGATAATGGAATTGCACAAGAAAAGATGAATTATTTTTATAAATTATTTTCTAATAAAAAATATTGTT
>PEWA01000050.1 GCA_002780135.1 Candidatus Shapirobacteria bacterium CG06_land_8_20_14_3_00_40_12 | reverse complement strand
GAGGAAGTTTTATCCCTTTTTCGTCGTGATCATGAACACCAATCTTCTTCATCATCTTCCCCACGTCGCGGTTTCGGAATCACCCCTCAGCTTACTTACACTATTTTTATTGTTCTTTCTCTGGTTCTTTTTTCCGGCTATCTACTACTTGAATATATTAAATATAATCGACCACCTTATTTAAAGGTCACTTGGCCCGAGGCCAAATCTAAAATTATAGAAATTAAGGGAGAGACTGATCCGGAATCGACCGTCAAAATCAACAACGATCTGGTAGTGGTTGATCTTGAGGGAATTTTTAAAAAACAAATCGAGCTATCTACCCCGGAAGCTAAAATTATTGTTGAATCCCGTTCTCCGGCCGGTAAAACCACCGTTACCGAAAAAATATTTAAATAGTGTAAACTAAAGTATGGATCCAATCCAAATAATCATTACCGTCAGTATAATTCTGGTTACCCTCACTATAATTTTTTGTGCCGTTTATTTTGTTAAATTGCTTTCAGACCTTCGTCTCTTATTGACTAAAATTAATCCAATTATTTCCGATGCCGGCTTAATTAGTTCCTCTATTGCCAAACCGGTTTCTTCCATTTCTGAATTTATCATGGGTTTCAAAAACGGTTTTAGTGTTTTCAACAATCTTTTCCCAAAAGATAATAAAAAGTAAATCAACTTAGTTAATTTAAATTTTTTTTAGACATTAGACATTAGAAATTAGAAATTAGTCAATATGGCTTGTTGTCAGGACAAAGAATGTAGTTGCGGTGGCTCTAGTAGTTCCTTTGTTTTCGGTTTAATTATTGGTGCTTTTTTAGCTGCTGCCGTCATTATTTTAACTTCCAAAGATAAAGACAAAATTATTAAAAACATCAGAAATAAAATCGATGACTTGTTTAAAGACAAAATTCCCGAAATCAAAAAAAATCTTCCTGAAATCAAGAAGAAAATTTCAGTTATTATTCCCAAAAATTTATCTCCCCCTCCCGTTACCCCCTCTCCCCAAAAACCCGTCAAACTCTTCAAAAAGCCCAAAAAGTAATCTTCAGCCTGCTATAATTCCCTTATGAATGCCCGGGATTTAAAAAAGTTTTTTGTGGATTTTTTTATATCTAAAGATCACGCCGAAATCCCTTCTGCCTCCCTTATTCCCGAAAATGATCCTTCTACTCTTTTTGTTTCTGCCGGTATCCAACCCTTGGTTCCATACTTTTTAGGTACTCCTCATCCCTACGGCAAACGTTTAGTCAATGTTCAAAAATGTATCCGCACCGGTGATATTGACGAAGTCGGGGATTGCGTTCATCACACTTTTTTTGAAATGCTGGGTAATTGGTCTCTGGGTGATTACTTCAAAACCGAAATGATTCCTTTAAGTTTTGAGTTTTTAACCCAAAAACTAAATATTCCTGTTTCTAAATTAGCCGTCTCTTGCTTTGAAGGTGATGCCGACGCCCCCAAAGACCAAGAAACCGCCGATATCTGGCAAAAATTAGGAATATCTCCTCAAAGGATCGCCTTTCTTCCCAAAAAAAACAATTGGTGGGGGCCACCCGGGGTTACCGGTCCTTGTGGTTCCGATACTGAAATGTTTTATTGGGCCGCCACCCTATCACCGCCTCAAGTTTTTGATCCCAGTGATTCTAATTGGGTGGAAATCTGGAACGATGTTTTAATCCAATATTTCAAAAATAATTCCGGAGTTTATGAAAAATTAGTTCAGAACAATATTGACACCGGTATGGGAGTTGAGCGGACTCTGGCAGTTTTAAATGGTCTTTCTGACAATTATCAAACTTCTATTTGGCAACCGATTATTAAAAAAATCGAAGAGATTTCGGGCAAAAAATACGGTGTCATTGCGACCCCGCCACTGCGGGGGAAGCAATCACCACAGAGTGGTAAGCGCAACGATGTTGAGATTGCCACGTCGATGACTCCTCGCAATGACGACATAAAATCCATGCGCATTATTGCCGATCACCTTCGGGCGGCTGTTTTTATTATCGCCGACAGTGTCGAGCCGTCAAATAAAGAAGCCGGCTATGTTCTTCGCCGTTTGATCCGTCGCTCTATTCGCCACGGTAAAATTCTTGGCATTGAACAAAACTTTTGTCAAGATATTGCTCAAACTGTTCTAGACAATCAGGAGAATTTAGCTGGTTTTTATCCCGAACTAGATCAAAATAAAAATAGGATATTAGAAGTCATTGGTATTGAAGAAACCAAATTCCGTAAAACCCTTAATAGGGGACTAATAGAGATCAATAAATTAATAATCCATAAAAAAAACCTTTCCGGCAAAGAAGCTTTTAATTTATATCAAAGTTACGGTTTCCCTTTGGAATTAATCGAAGAAGAATTAAAGAAAAACGGTTTAAGTCTGGATATTGTCGAATTTAATCAGTCAAAAGAAGATCATGCCAAGCAGTCACAAACATTATCTGCTGGCAAATTCAAGTCCGGTCTGGCAGATAATAGTGAAATAATTACTAAATATCACACCGCCACCCATCTTCTTCATGCCTCTCTTCGAAAAACTCTCGGTGATCATGTCCAACAATCAGGTTCTAATATAACCTCTGACAGACTTCGTTTTGACTTCTCTCATACTGAAAAGTTAAACCCTGATCAGTTGGAAAAAATTACAAATTTAATCAATCAGCAAATAAAAAACAAATTAATCGTTACCAAAGAAGAAAAACATTTTATTGACGCCCAAAAAGAAGGTGCTCTGGCTTTTTTTGGTACCAAATATCCGAAGATTGTTACGGTTTATAAAATAGGGGATTTTTCCCAGGAGGTTTGTACTGGTCCTCATGCCACAAATACCGGAGAATTAGGTACATTTAAGATTATCAAAGAAGAATCAGCCGGATCCGGGAAACGCCGGATTTATGCTATTCTTAAGTGATGCAAAGTAATTTTTATTGGCTAGTTTCCATCACTTCTGAGTCTGCCCAAGTCTCTCTGGTTTCTTTTGATCCATCCTCTTCCGAAGTCAAAAGTCTAGGTCCGGAAACTGCTTGGGATCCGGCCTTACCCGATAGTCTAATTAGGGCGGTTGACACCTCACTGACCACTGCCACTGCCGACTATCAATTACCCGTCGATTCAGAACCGGACGATTGTGCTTTTATTATTCCACCTCCATGGGTCGGTCCCGACGGTCGGATTTTTCCAAATCTTTTAAAAAATCTTGAATCTTTATGTCGCGAACTAAAATTTCACCCTCTCGGATTTATCGGTCAAGACGATGCTTTTGTTGAGTCATACCAAAGTACGGATTCTTTTCCTGGAAGCTACATCATGCTCCACCTTTTATCGGCTCATTTTCAGCTTTCTTTTGTTTATTTAGGCAGTATCAAAAAAAGAGTATCGGAAAATTTTGATGGTGACTTTTCAGTAAAATTATTAGAGGATACCCTGGTAAAACTAAATTTTCAAAAAGCCCTCCCTCCAAAAATCATTATTGTCGGAAAATTTACCAATTCGCTGGTCGAAGATATTAACAATTACAATTGGACAGGAACCCCGGGTATTGAAACTTTTCTTCATCTTCCTGACGTGGTTACCGTTCCTGCCCCCGATCTTCAGCAGCTTTTCTCTCAAACCATCCACCGCCAACTTTCCCCCCTTGGTCCGCCGAAGTCCTCCGAATCGGAGGACGAAGGCGGCCCTATCGAACCGGAAGAACCTTCCCCAACTGAATTGGATTCTCCCCTACCACCACTTACTCTTGTAGAGGCTTCCGACCTGGGTTTTAGTGAGAATATTTCAAAACCCATTATCGAAACCGAATCAAATTTTGTCGAAATTCATCACCCTTTTTTCAAACATCACTCTCGTTATTTTTGGCTACTTCCATTAGTTATATTGATACTTTTTATCCCCGTTTTACCCCTATTTATAGCCAGAGCCGAAATTACTCTTTCTTTCACTCCCATTGAATTTACTGATGTCTTTTCCCTGACTCTTGATCCTGCCGCCTCCACCACCAGTAACTCCCTGGTTCCTGTCTCCCAAAAAAAACTCACTCTTTCCGTCAATGCCTCTGTTCCTGCTTCCGGTAAAAAAGAAATTGGGGAAAAGGCCCGGGGTGAAGTAACTATTTTTAACAAGCTCGACACTATTCAAAATTTAAATAAAGGTTTGATATTTTCTGACAAACTTGGCCATAAATTCGAATCCACCAGTAACCTCCAGGTTCCGGGAAGCACCTACAACCTTGATTCCGGAATTATTACCCTAGGTCAGGTAAAGACATCTTTGGTAGCCATCGACATTGGCCTCGAATCAAATCTAAACGCTGGCACTCAACTTAGCTCTAGTAACCCCAATTTTTTAATTAAAATTAATTCCAATTTTTCTGGTGGTACCAAAGAACTCGTAGCTGTTGTTTCCTCTGAAGACCGTTCTCGATTATTGGCTACTGCCCGCCAGGAACTCTCAATTAAAGCCAAAAATCAAATTCAAGCCGAATCAGCCCCCGGTTTAACCATTTTTGACTCAACCGCATTTTTTGACAGTCAAAAGACGGATTATAATCGGGAAATTGGTGAAGTAGCCGATACCTTAACTTTAAACTTGTTCTCCCAAGTCTCTTTTCTTTTTGTCAACCCCTCAGACAAATCAAAAATTACTTCGTATTTTCTTCAGAATAACCCCAAACTTTCCGGGCTTGATCCAAATTCTCTAACTTTAAATCTTACCTTCGTTCCCAAGGATTTGACTTCAACCAAATCCAGTGGTGTTCTCACTATCACCGGAAAAGGAACTCCCAAAATTGACATCATTACTCTCCGTCATCTCTTGGCTTTCAAATCAGAAAACGAAATTCAAAAAATTGTTTCCACTCTCCCCAGTTTTTATAATTATTCGGTCAAAAATAATTTAAAATTTATCAATTTGTTTAATCGATTGCCCCGAAATCCTGATTTCATAACCATTATCACAAAAAACTAATGGGTTATATTTATCTTAAAAAATCTCCTTCTTTAAATCGTCACTCCCGTAAACCTCGCCGTATTCTATCGGCTGTTTTTCTGTCTCTTGGGATATTTTTATTTCTCTCTGCCGTCGTCCCTATTGTTCAGTTTCAGTTCGAATACTCTTTAAAGTTTAATCAAATATTAAGTCCTCTTTCTTCCCGGTTTTCTAATCCTGGTTCCGTTTTAGGTGATACCAATACTGATTTCACCCAACTTTCGAATTGGTTTGAAAAAGGTTCGGCTACCACCACCAATAACCCAAATTTTTTATCACTCGATAATCGTATTTCTTCCTATTCTCTTTCTGTTCCCAAACTTAAAATTGAGAAAGCCCTAGTTCTTACCGGTAGTTCGGATTTAAAAAGCAGCTTAATTCACTATCCCCAAACTGCCCTTCCGGGACAACTCGGATCTTCGGTAATTTTTGGGCACTCAGTCTTACCCCAGTTTTTTAATCCTAAATCATATTTAACTATTTTTTCGACTCTTTACAAACTAAAGCAGGGAGACGAGATCTTTGTTGATTTTGACAATATTAAATACCGTTATTTAGTTGAAGAAATGTATGAGGTGGCTCCTACCGATCTTTCGGTTTTGGAGCAGCATTTTGATGGCCGCTACCTCACCCTAATTACCTGTTCTCCCCCGGGTACCTATCTTCGCCGTTTAATCATTAAAGCCCGAATTGTCGAAATTTAACTTTGGTTTTTTCTGCTCCAATATAGTTTTTCAGTCAAACCACCCTCTCTGCCAAACTTATCAATCATCGCTTTGACCTGTTTTTCCAAGAGGTAGGTAACAATATGGCACAACGTCAACAGAAAATTTGCATCCGCTTCGGGATTATTGGACAATTTTGCATTGACTTTCGAGTTACTTAATGAATATGCAATTTCCTGAAATTTTTTAATAATCGGTAATTTTTTCTCATAGATTTTCATTTGGTGTTGTCTCAAAAAGTCTTCATAATCAGCCTGCAGTTCTTCAAAAGAAGCCTTGGCGACACCCAAAAGTTTTATTTCACCTTTTTTTGAAGTTTGGCTTTGTCCAACCCCTTCGACAATGTTTTGTTTTCCCGATCTGGCCGCCTGTTCCATCTGATCCTTAGTTCTGGATTTATAATCAATATTTTTCTTAACAAACTCCACCGTTAGATCGTGAATTATCAGGGCATATCTGTAGCTTAATAAGTATTTATATCCTTCCATCGGTTAAAATAAGATATCACTTATGGATAACTATCTTGCCATTGATTACGGTACAAGGCGTATCGGCCTAGCCTACACCCAAAACAATATTATTTTTACTCTTCCCCAAATCTTAAACGATAGAAATCTTATTTCTAAAATAAAAAATATTATCTCCGATTATCACATTCAAAAAATCTATGTTGGTTTATCCGAAGGCCGTATTGCTACCAAAACACTTGAGTTTATAAAAGATATTAAAAACACTATAGATGTTCCCATCGAAACAGTCGAAGAGTCAATTTCCACTATTGAGGCTGGCTCCATTTACAAAAATATAGCCAAAAAAAGGGCAGATTTTAAAAACAACATCGACTCTTTTTCTGCTGCTGTGATTTTAGGTCGGGCTCTGGGTTATAATTAACCGTGTTTAAAAATCTTATATCTCCTATTCAAGCCTGGCTTCTTTCCCAGGGTCGCTGTGTCGGCTGTGGTGAAGCTCTATCCAAAGGCAAGCGCCAAGACGTTCGGGGGCAGACGACTGTTACCTGTCACTGTGGTCGTATCTTTATTCACGATCCCAAAAAAGGTAGCTATCGTCGGGCACTTTTTGACGAAGTCTAATGAAATGGCGCTATCTTTTTGTTAGCTTTGGTCTTATTCTTATCATCGCTGTCTCGGTCGTATTTTATTTATCCTCACCTTTTTCCTCCGACTCTTCTCTTAAAGCTTTTGTTATCAATCAGGGCGAAAGCGTAGTTGATATCAGTAACCGCTTGGGTAAAAATCGCTTTATCAAAAGCCCTTTAATTTTTATTTTTTGGTCGGCCTTAAGTGGTCAAAAAAATAAAATTAAAGCCGGTAAGTTTGAAATTGCTTCTTCTTGGGATGTTAAAACTATAATTTCCAAATTAACCAGCGGTGGATCAACTGACTATTGGTTTAAAATTATTCCGGGACAGCGCCTCGAGGAATTCGCCAAAGACGACTTAGTTTCAGCCACTAGTGGCAAAGAAGGTTATCTTTTCCCTGACAGTTACCTAATTCCTGAATACTATACTTCCGATGAAATTGTCACCCTGATAACTAAAAATTTTGACCAAAAAATTATGGCCTTAAATATTAGTAGCCAAAATTTATCGGAAGTTGTTACCTTAGCCTCGCTTTTGGAACGTGAGGCCAAAACCCGGCTCGACAAACAAAAAGTAGCTACTGTGATTAAAAACCGCCTTAAAATCGGTATGGCTCTCCAGGTTGATGCCACTGTCCAATATGGTCGGGACACTATTACTAAACCTACCAAATATTGGCTTCCCCTAACCAAAACTGATCTCCAAATTAATTCTCTCTTCAATACTTACCAAAACCGCGGTCTACCTCCGTCACCCATTTGTAACCCCGGTCTTGACTCCCTCTTTGCCGCCCAAAACCCCCTACCTTCCGACAATCTCTATTACATCTCCGGCTCCGATGGTCTCATGCATTTTGCCGTCACTCTC
>PEWA01000034.1 GCA_002780135.1 Candidatus Shapirobacteria bacterium CG06_land_8_20_14_3_00_40_12 | reverse complement strand
TTGTTTAAATCGTTATAAAACTTTTTTTTTAAATTTAAGTCAAACAAAATTTGAAAAGAACCGTCACATTTTCGAATTTCTTTTGAATGAAGAATTATGTTATCAGTCTTAAAAAAATCGTTCTTGAATTGGCTGATTTTTTCTTTTAATTTTATTAATTCGCTTTCCTCGAAAGAACTCCGCACAATAGAAATAGGGGAAAATTAGGATCTACAAACGACAAGCCATGATCTTCAGTTTCATCCATGAAAAAATAATATTTAGTGGTCACAATGATATTGTAACTTAATTGTCGAAATTTATAAAAAAATCGCGCGCGCAAAAAATAAGCGAGGCCGGAGGACGAGCGGGGCAACTTGTCCCGATCGAAGCATCGGGAGTTATAATGATTTAAAGTACGTTCGAATTTGTTCGTAAAGCCTCTGCCTACTTCGCCAGTTGACGGATTCGGCAAGGTAAACCTGCAATAAATATGAAAAGTTTGACGGAATATCAGCAATTTTATGGTTATGTAGTTGGGAGAATCGAAGATGGTTTGCCTCTTGATACGGAATACCCGGCGACACCTAAAGAGGTGGGATTTTGGAAAAAGTTTCAGTTTAGTAGAATGGTTAATCATGCTAGGGTGGGTGAGGCGACTGAGGTGGAAATTAGACACCTGAAAAGGCATGGGCTATTTTATCCAAGGAGAGTAAGATTACTATCTTGAAGCTAACTTGGGATCGTATTTGCCGTAGATGGAGATTTGGGTGCCGATATTAGCCCAGGAGAAGATTTCGGCCACATCAGTAGTTTTCATATTAATACAGCCATGACTCATGGGGCTGCCAAAGTTATCGTGCCAATAGGTACCATGGAGACTATAACCTTGTTTTTTAGCGACTTTATCGTTATAGAAAAATAAAATATAGGGAACATTAGGAAGATAGTAATAGGTACCCAGTTCTTTGTTTCCACCGGACATTTTTTGGGAACGAACTTTAGCCCAAACGGTAAAAGTACCGGTAGGGGTACGGTTCCATTTGCCGGAGGAAATAGTGTAGGAAGCGATTGGTTGGTTGTTATCAAAAACATTGAGTTGTTGGGTGGTCAGATTGACTTCAATCCGGCGATTGGGATAGGGATTGTCAGGAGTAATGGTGGAATCACCCAACACCGAGGGGACATTAATGGGATCTTGATAGGAAAACCAGAGTGGCCAAAGAGGTCGGCTAACGAGGCAACCAAAAAGAAAGACAGAAATTGATAGGAGAGTTATGAATTTTAATTTGATATCTTAATCATATGATGAAAAAAATAGTTTTGATAGCGGTATTGACGTTGGTGCTTAGCGGTTGCCAAAAAAAGGATGTCTTTACCTCAATTCGGGATGCGGTAACCAGACAGTTAACCCTGAAGTGTGAATATACTGATGAGGATGGGCAGACGACATCGACTTATATCAAGGGTCAAATGGTACGAATGGTGGGAGCAGGAAGCGGCACCACTAAAATTGAAGGGCTAATGCGGGATAATAAATTTTATTTGTGGAGTAATGAAAATAAACAGGGAATGATACTGGAGATAGCTAAATTAACTGAAGGTGGGGCCAAAATGGGAGAAAAGGAAATTAAGTCAATTGATGATGTAATCGGAGTGTTGGAAGAAAAGAAAGATAAATGTAAGGTGGCAAGTGAGGGAGCAGGTTTGTTTGAAGTACCGACGGATATAAAATTTACTAGTACAGAGGGCTTTTTTGGGCAATAGAGATAAGAGCGGTAGTGGAATAGCGGGGAAGTCGGGGATAGACAATAAGCTTGATATCTAGTTTCTGGCAGATCTGATGCTTAACTTTATATAAGTTATCCTTTTGGGATATTATGAGGTAGTCTATTTTGAGCTTTTTTAGAAGTTTTTGATAATCAGGGTGGGAAGGAATGATAAAGACGGAAGTAACTGACTTTAGTTCGGAAATAATCAGCTTTCGGTTGGAGGCAGTAAAAATGGGGCGGCTGTTGCCTTTGTGTTTTTTTATATAGGAGTCACTTTCAACACCGACAATTAGTTTATTGACCTTAGATGCAGCAAAACGAAGAAATTTAATGTGGCCGGGGTGGAGTAGATCAAAACAGCCGGTGACCAATCCGATTTTGGGTTTTGGTATCATTTCATATATTAACAAATATGATTCAGGCGATTTTTTTTGATCAGGACAACACGTTGGTGAACACGAGAGAGGTAGCACCGGAGGTATACAGAATGGCAATTGAAAATGGGGAAGAGTGGCAGAAATGGCTAAAAGTAGTAGAGAAGGTGAGGTGGTCAAAAAATCCTAAAGATCGGACTTTTGAGTATTCATTGCAACAAGTTATTGATGATAAAGAGCGGGTTTTGGAAATTATCAAAAAGGAAAGAGATGAGTTAGGGAAAGTAATCAAGTTAAAACCTGGAGTCGAGAAATTTTTTAAAAATAAAATTAAGAACATAAAATACATTTTGGCAACCGAGGATTTTGATAATCAAATAGATATTAAATTAGCTAAGTTTGGAATGAGAAATAAGTTTGATTTGATTACCACCTCGGGTGATGTGGGGGTGATGAAACCGGATTTGGGATATTTCAGACCGGCTTGGGAAAAGTTTGGATTAGACCAACGGAAATGCTTGTATGTGGGGGATGACTATGAAAAGGATTGTCGCTTAGGGGTGGAGACTGGAGGGAAGGCAGTAGTTTTTGGAAAGGATATTCAGGACATGGGAAAACTTTTTGGTTTTATTAATGAGAAAGAATGGTTCCAGGAGGAATTTGAGAGTCACTGGGGATGATAACTCCGGGGTTGGTTCCGCAGTGGATACCGATTTTGACATTGTCGCCAATTAAAGCCCCCATAAAATTACTATTGGTGTCCACCAGCTTATCTTTGATCATAAACTTAATGTTGGTTCGATCGTGGCGACGGTTGGCAGTGATAAAATTGGCTCCAATCCGGCAGTTTTCTCCGATGATGCTATCACCAATGAAGCCGGAATGAATATGACTGTTACAACCAATGAGTGATTGTTTTATTTCACCGTGGCTTTCAATTTGAGCGCTTTCTTCTAGGATGGAGTTTTTTCTGACTTTACAAAAACTACCGATGACGGTTTTTTTTCCAAGATAACAAGGCCCCTGAATTAGGCTATATTCATAAATTTCAGCTTCTTCTTCAATAATAACCGGTCCAGTGATAATGGCAGTAGGGTGGATTTTGGCCTTGGGGCTAATTATCTGTTTGTTTTGGGCATTCTGGTTTAGGAGATAGGAAGCAATAGGAAATAAATCCCAGACGTATTTTAGGGAAAGACCTAATTCGGGAGTATCGACTGCAAAGATTTTTTCTTTTTGGAGGTATTGATCAAGGGATAACTCAAATTGATATTCTGTTGTTGGGGTGGTTTTCATGAACTTGACAAAGGGTTTTGTCAGAAAGTAGATACCTAAAATTCTTTTATCGGAGAGCCCTTTTACATTTGTTGGTTTTTCGACTATTTTGGTTACCCGGTTACCATCAAGTCCGAGCATGCCGTATTTTTGCGGTTCGTCTGTTTTTTGACAGAAAAGGGTAATGGAGTTCGGGACAATTGTTGGGTCATTGTCTAAAAAGTGTTTAAGATGTTTGTCGATGTTGAGTTGTTGGACATTTAGGAGAATGAAATTATTGTTAAGAGAGTTGAGGGCCGAAATGATAGCATTTCCCATTCCCAGTGGTTTTTGTTGGGTGTGGAGAGTAATTTTAGCTCGTTTTTGATACAGGGAGATAAGATTATTAAAGGAAATATCGTTTGGAGATTTAATAATTTCGATCTTGGAAATTCCGGCGCGAATAAGGGATTCAATGGTCCAGGAAATAATAGATTTACCAAGAAGGGTGAAGGTGCTTTTGTGGCAGTGGCGCAAATTAAAAGGTTGGAAACGGGAAGATTCGCCGGCAGCTAAAATAACTGCTTGTTTAGGTAGGGTGATTGGGTGTGGATTGGATATGGTCATTTACCACCGCGGGATTGAGTGCGAAAAGCTTGAGTAAATCGAGGGACATTGGTGGGAAAGGGTTTCTGTTGGAAAAATGGATTTTTAGGTGGAATCCGGTTGATTTGAGGTATGGTGCTCTGAGTGGTTTTTAGGGTGTTTTTGATTTTAGAGTCGGTCATGAGTTTATTATACCTAATAATCGGTCAATGCCAAGACCGATGCCGGAACAGGGCGGAAGAGTTTTTATACTTTCAATAAAATCATCCGAATAAGGATGGGAGAGAAGAGACTTTTTTTGACGATACTGTTGTTCGTTGATAAAGGCTTTTTTTATAGAGGCGCTGTTCCGATTTTCGACACAACCATTACCAATTTCAATACCATTGATATAGAGTTCAAAACGATCACCACTTTTAGCCAAAGGAGTGAGGAAGTCGGGATAGCCGGTGATAAAAACCGCCCTGTCTTGGGGTAGTTTTGGTTCAATTTGGTTAAGAAAAAATTGATTAAAATCGGGTTCGTTTTGAGGCAGGGAAACAGGTAAAACTAAATCGGTAAATATTATTTGGGGTAAAAAGTGAGTGACAATTTTTTTGGTTGATATTTTTAGATCATTAAGATTTTTATATATTTCATACCACTCCAACATTAAAAATTCAGGGGTATGAAGAGGTCCACTAGCTTCAAGATCTCGGAAACAATGAGAAATAGCAAAACAGTTTTGATGATGTAAAGAGAGGAATTTTTTGAGAGCGAATTCGGGAGAGGTGGGAAGATAATATTTTTGATTAAGGTGCCGCCATTCGGTTTCAAAAGCGTAAATGTTGGGTTCCAGAGGAAGAGAGGAGTTGAGGTAGGGGATTTCAACTTCGATAAATTTTTGTTTCCAAAAATACTCACGAATAGATCTAAGGAAATCAGATTGTGTCATTTTTTTAGTTTACAATAAAAATCTGGATCGACACAGAGAGGATTTTGGTGGACTAAATCTAAATAATTTTTAATTATCTTTTTAATCGGAGTGGAGATTTTACCAATCGGTTTATTAGTTTCACAGCAGGGATAAATGAGACTATCTGATTGGAGGGAGATTTGATGACAGCCAAAGGTTTTGGGTGGATAGGTAGGATAGTTTTTTAAAACATTTTGAGTTTGGACAGAGGAAAGGGAGCCAAGACGATCAATAAGATAAGTTTTTTCAAGACCAAAAATATTAAAAGAATTAAGGTATGGATAGGATTCTTTGGTAATTAAAAAAAATATTTCAACCGGGAAATCGAGGTCAAGAGCATGGCGGACAAAAGATTTTGACAAGTCATAATTACCAACTCCGCGATTATGGTCGTGAATATTTTTAGGGCCGTCGAAGGAGACAAGCAGCTGACAATTATTTGGATTTTTTATTTCGGTTAATCGGTCGATGGTGCCGTTGGTGATGACAGTGATAAAAATACCCAATTTATTTAATTTATTGATAAGGTCAGGAAAAGAATTTAGAGTAAATACCTCGCCGCCGCAAAAAATAATGGATTTTAAATTTGAGTAGCGGCGATAGCGATTAACAAAAGAAAGGATTTGTTGGTTAGTTAAGACGTTTTTAGTTTTTTTAGTGTAGCAATAGCGGCAATGGAGATTGCAGGTTTCAAGTGAAGAAATGTAGAGGTTTTCCAAACTGACCATTATTTAAGTTTAGTACTTTCTTTGTGCTCGGTTTTCTTTTTACACCAACGGCAGTATTTAGAAAATTTTAGCTTGTCGGGAGTATTGGTCTTGTTTTTCTCCGAAAGATAGTTTTGAGCGCCACAGACAGAGCAGAGGAGGGCGATTAAGATACGGGGAGTTTTTTTCGATTTAGCCACAGAGGGTATTCTACTACTTTATTAATTGTTTATCCAGAATTGTTTTGGCCAAAAGGTCGGAAAAGAATTCAGCGCCAAGAGCAGAAGGGTGAAGATGGTCGACACTATTGATAAGTTCAGATAGGCCTTCACCGTTTTTTAGACTGGGGTGATAGGTGTCAACCAGAGGCAAGTTAAAATCGCGGGCAAAATTAATTAAATTTTGGAGGTAAAGCTTGATGGTGTTGGATTTTTCGGTTTTTTCCAGGGAGGTAAGACGGAGATTTTTAACGCCGTTGGTAAAGTTTAAAGAGTCAGGAGCAATAGTGGCAGCTAAAACTATTTGAGTGTTAGGAGATTTTGTTTTAATGGTGTTGACTATTTGTTCGAGGGCCAAACGCTGCCGCTCCAAACCGGCAGTACTGTTGCCGAAATTATTGTAGGCAAAGGATTCAACCACAATAAGATCGGGTTTTAGGTCGAGGATGGGTGGATAATCTGCCGAGAGATAGGTTGATTTTTGGGTGAGCCGGAGAATCCCTGATTCGATATTAGTAGCTCCATAGCCATAATTGTAGATATTAAATTTTACGGAAGGAAAAAGTTTTCTGAGGGAGTTTTGGATTATGTCAGAAGAAAGAGTATCAATCATGGAATCACCCAGTAGGGCCAGACTAACAAACTGTTCTTCGCCGCCGATAGCCGGAAGATTTTGACTGACCCCGAGAACTTGGTTAGACTGAATTATAGTAGGAGTAGGGACGGAAAGTACTAGGCTTGGAGACGAGGGTAAATAGGGTATGGGGTGATAGGCTGACAAAAGCTGATAGTAGAGAGGGACAAAAATCATGAGCGATGGCAGTATTTTTTAATTTGTTTTTCAACCTGGTGAGAGAGGTCAACCAGGGCCGATTCCAGTAAAATATGTTCAGTTTCAGCATAAACATGTTTTTGTCCGGGTAGTTCCATGTCGAAATTAACTTTAAAAAGACCGAGTTTCTCTTTCTGAATCCAAATTGCGGCAACCTGAATGTCAGACGAAAGGTGAGTTAGAAATTTGCCAATCCTTTGATTGATTTTTTCGTCAATGAGAAATTTAATGGCGGGAGTGAGGTGGATGCGGTCGCCTACGATCTTGAGATTCATATTTTGATTTTAACAGGAATTGAAGGGGGAGAAGGAGAATATTATTGCTGACTGAATAGACAAGGGAGGGAAGAGCAACGAGAACCTGGGAAGGAAAAGAAGTGGCGGCGACTATGGTGGCCAGGGAGTAATTTTTGTAGGCGGCAGAAATACCATAGGTGATTTTTTCGGGATGATCTTTGCCGATTAGATAACCTAAAATAAAATTGAGACCCATAAGAAAGAGAGAAATGAAGGTTAGGCCAAGGGAAAGTTCGAGGTGATCCAGAACCCGGAGACGGATGGGAGCAATGATTCCCCAAACAATAAAAGCAACTAAAACAGTGGAAATATCAGTTTGAATTTTTTTGATGGGGGAAATCAGGCGGTGATTTTGAAGAAGGAGAGCCAAAAGAAAAGGGACAATGACTATTATGGCCATGGATTTGGCCATGGAGGTAACATCAAAACTAATGGTGGAACCAGCCAGAAGATAGACGATTAAGGGAACTAAAAGAGGACTTAGAATATTGGAAATAGTGCTAATTACCAGAGCTTTTTCCGGTTGGCCCTCAAAGAGGTTACTGAGAAAGACAGCGCTGCGGCCGACGGGAACGGAAGCGACTAAAATAAGCCCCAGATAAATTTCGGGTGAAAAAAATTTTTTTAAAAATAGGAAAATAATTAACGGGGAAAAAAAGTGGACAATAATTAATATACCGACGAGTTTGGGGTATTGGCGGAGACCGTTAATAATTTCTTTAAGGTCAATATCAAGACAAGAGAGAAAAATTAAAAACATTAAAAGGAAATCAAGAAAAGGCCGTAATAGAAGGCCGGGGGTGGGGAATACAAAGGCAAAAAGAGCGCCAAGTA
>PEWA01000054.1 GCA_002780135.1 Candidatus Shapirobacteria bacterium CG06_land_8_20_14_3_00_40_12 | reverse complement strand
AGAGACGGTGGCGAGGTCGGTAGAGACGGTGGCGAGGTCGGTAGAGACGGTGGCGAGGTCGGTAGAGACGGTGGCGAGGTCGGTAGAGACGTAGCATGCTACGTCTCTACATGATACATGACATCATCGATAGAATTTGTCTTTTTCCCAAGAGGTCACATTGTTTTGAATATATTGTTTGACGACAGATAATTGTTTATTGTCTTTGATAATTTCATCATAAAAACGGGATTGCCAGACGAAAAATATTGTCTTTGGATTGATTTGACGAGTAACGGCTGATTTAAACGAACGAATTATTGTAGATATTGAATTTAGTTTTGGAGATATTCGAGAAAAGAATTGTTGATTATATTTATTATCGATTTTGATTGAAACATTTTTAGGGGTGGTGGTAGAGACGGGTGTGGTGATAGAGACGGGGGTGGTGGTAGAGACGGGGGTGGTGATAGAGACGTTGTTTTTATAGGTAGAGACGTTGCATGCAACGTCTCTACAAATATTCAATCGGTGCGTCTCTACAGATTTTGAAATTGACGTCTCCATAGAATTTGATCGAAGAGGTATTGTTTCCATGAGGATGTGGAGATGGTTGGGCATGACAACATAATCCAATAATTTAACATTTGGAAAATGTTTGGGAATATCGATGAGACATTGTCGGACAATTTGACCACAGGGTGAAAAAATCATTTTATTGTTGATTATTTTTCCAAAGAAAGGGTTGTGGTTCAAAGTGCAGATGGTAACAAAATAGATACCGGGGGATGAATAATCCCAATTTGGCAGACGAGGGGAGGAGACAGAAAAACGGTCAGCAAATTTGGAGGGATTATCAATAACCACAAAATATTCTAGCTTATTGACAGGGAGTCATTGGTTTTTCAAACGAGGGGTTGCCATGCTTAACCCACTCCCCTTTCAAACAAATCCAGGTGTCCTCGGGAGAAAGTAAACGGAGAATAAAAAAGACTAAAATCAAAACGACAATGATAATATAAATGCTTTTTTTAGACATATTTATTTTAATAATTTTTCCAAAATTTCTCGGACGACTTGAGGATTGGCGGAACCGCCGGAGGCTTTCATAAGTTGACCGATGAGAAAGCCGATGCTTTGGGGATTCTTTTTATAGTCGGCAACAGCTTGGGGATTGGCGGCCAAAACTTTTTTGGCCAAATCCTGCAAGGCACCGGTATCGGAAACCTGAAAAAGATTTTGCTTTTGGGCTAAAACCAACGGATCGGTGCCGGTTTGGTAGGACTCCAAAATTAGTTGTTTGATAACCGAAGATGATAAGTCACTTTTTTTATCAAAGAGATTTTGAAAATATAGAGGATTGATTTTATCAATAGTGATTTCAATAGTTTTGAGCGGACCGATAAGTAAATTGGTAATAAATTTGGCAAAATCCGGATTGGTTGAACCACCCAATATTTTTTCAAAAATAGCTGAAAAGGCCAAGTTTTCGGCTAATAAATTAGCATCATAGTCTGATAAAGATAAGGCTTTATATTTAACGATTTTGGCATTGGGTAGTTCGGGGATGGTGGCGCGGATGGCCTCGATTTGGTCTTTAGTGAAAACAATTGGGGGAATATCAGGTTCGGGAAAATAGCGGTAGTCAGCACTCCCCTCTTTTTCCCGTTGTAAAAAAGTAACTGATTTATCAGCATCCCAACCGCGGGTAGTCTTTTCACCGGTGGCTTTAGTAATACCGTCTTCTTGAAACTGTTTGGTTTGGCGGTCGATTTCAAATTGAATGGCATTAAGAACGCCGGTTAAGGAGGCGACATTTTTGATTTCGACGAGAGGGGTGAAAACATTATCAATTTTTAAATTGACGGTGGGTTCGCAACGCATACTGCCCTTTTCTATGTCAGCATCAGAGATATCAAGATAGCGGACAATCTGTTGAATTTTGATTAAGAATTTTTTAGCTTCTTCGGGAGAAGAAAGATCAGGTTCAGAGACGATTTCGACTAAGGGAACGCCGGAACGGTTAAAATCCAATAAGGTTTCACCCCCGACGTGTTGGGACTTGCCGGTGTCTTCTTCCAGGTGAACCCGATTAATGCGAATTAGCCTTCCATCTACATCAAGCTTACCATTAACAGCGAAAGGTTTTTGCAACTGGGTAATCTGATAACCTTTAGCTAAATCAGGATAAAAATAATTTTTTCGTTCAAAAAATGAATCTTGGTTGATAGTGCAACCCAAAGCTAGGCCTAATTTGATACACCACTCACAGGCAACTTGGTTGGGAACAGGTAGAGCGCCGGGGAGCCCAAGACAGACGGGACAAGTGTGAGTGTTAGGTTCGACATGAAAGTGAGAGGCATTGCAACCACAAAACATTTTGGATTTGGTTTTTAGTTCAACGTGGACTTCGAGTCCAATGATGGGGGTGATGGTCATGGTTTTGGCTTCAATCCCTCTAAATCTCCCTTTGACAAGGGAGACTTTAAATGATTATCGGTTAATTGTTGATACTGATAACCGATGTTTAACAACAGATCTTCGGAGAACATGGGGCCGACGAGTTGGGCGCCGATGGGTAGTCCGGTTTTGGTGAAACCGCAGGGAAAAGCCAAGGAAGGAACGCCGATGGGGTTTTGGGAAGTAGTGTAAATATCGGCCAAAAAGTTTTGGAGAGGATCGCTCATCAACTCCCCAATTTTGGGCGGCTGGGTGGGGGTAATCGGCTGAAGTAAAACAGAGCATTTAGTCAGGGCTTTTTTGTATTCTTCGATAAATAAGGTCCGGACCTGTTGAGCTTTTTTATAATAGGCATCGTAGTAACCGGCAGAAAGAGCATAAGTACCGATTAAGATCCGGCGGGTAGTTTCGTCAGTAAAAAATTCCCGCCCCTGACCATAACGAATGCCGTCGTAGCGGGCCAGATTTGAGCTGGTTTCGCTGGGACCGATGAGGTAATAAATAGCCAGACCATAATCAAAGAGAGGCATGGAAAGGTTTTTTATTTTGGCACCGGCATTTTTTAAATCCTCGGCTACTTTTAGAACGGCGGTTTTAACCTCGGGGTCCAAACCGGCCTGAAAAAATTCATCGGGGATACCGATAGTCAGATCAGAAACTTTTTTATTTAGTAAGGTGGAATAAGAAGGAACCGAAATAGGTGAAGAAGTGGCATCATAAGGATCAACACCGGCAATGGTTTCCAAAACTATGGCGCAATCCTGCGCTGTTTTGGCCATGGGACCGACGGTATCGAACGATGAGGCGTAGGCAATGGAGCCATAGCGGGAAACCCGACCATAGGTAACTTTGAGACCGGTAATGTTGCACCAAGCGGCCGGATTTCGAATCGAGCCACCGGTGTCCTCACCGATAGCGAAAACAGCCATTCGGGCCGAGATGGCAGCGGCCGGACCACCGCTGCTGCCGCCGGCAACCCGAGTTGTATCCCAAGGATTTTTGACCGGGCCAAAATCAGTATTTTCCGAAGAACCACCATGGCCCCAGGCGTCCATGTTCATTTTGCCAATTAATATGGCACCGGCAGTTAAAAGTTTTTTATAGACTGTAGCATCGTAGGGGGCAATATAGTTTTTCAAAACATGAGAAGCAGCGGTGGTGGTAATACCGGAGGTATTAAAACAATCCTTGATAACAAAAGGGAGTCCAGATAAAGGCGAGGTTAATTTGACTGATTGGGCCTGTTTGATAGCGGTTTCGCGGGGAAGAATGGTAATAAAAGCATTGATCTTGTCATTATATTTGGCAATATTGTCGTAACACTCATTAACCAGATCAACGGAAGTAAATTCATCTTGTCTTAGTCCGGCGGCTAATTCTAAAATCGATTTATCAAGAAGCATTATTTTTTAGAAATGGATTTAGTAATAAAAAATCCGTTTTTACTTTGAGGAGCGTTAGAAAGAGATTGGGCTTGGGTAAACATCCGTTTGGTATCGATAAAATCTTGGCGGAGGATATTTTTTTGGCCGGTTACCTGATAAGTGGGAACAACGCCTTCGACGTTGACTTGGTTTAATTTGGCAAAGTATTCCAAAATCGGTTCCAGTTGTTTGGCAAAAATGACAATTTTTTCGGGAGAAAGTTTGATGTGGGCCAGTTTGGCCACTTTCAAAACATCGGCTTCACTAATAACGTTTGAGAACATAGTGTATTTTACCTAAAAAGTTTGGCTTTAAGGCGGAGTAGCTTCCAGCGGTATTTATCGATGAGATTGTAGACTTTATACAATTGAGAATTGATAACCAGATCATAAGTGCCGACAAATTGGACCAGTTGACCACCATAACCCTGTTTGAATCGGTGAAATCCAAAGCCGTTTTCGGATTCTTTGGCCTCGGGACCCAAACAACCCCAAGTATCAAAAGATTTTAGGCCTAAAGATTGGCCGTATTTAATGGTTTCCCACATTAGTAAATTGGGAGCCATGACTTCTCTTTTTTTATCAGAGGAGGCACCGTAGGGGTAAAAAAGACGATCAGAGTTCCGAAATAACATAAAAGCGGCTAAAACTTCATCCTGATAGGAGGCTAAAAGGATGTCGATGGAATTGGTGTTTTTTAACTGTTGCCAGAGCTGGCGGTGGTAGTTTTCAGAGTGAAGATAAAATCCCTGACGCTGAGTGGTACTCATTAGCAGTTTTAGATAAATCTCAAAACCGGAATCGTGGGTTTCCCGGGAGACAGTGACCCCGTGACGATTGGCTAGGCGGATATTGTAACGGGTTTTGCTCTGAAGACGGGAAAGCAACTCTTCTTCGGAGAGAGTCAGGTCAATAACAAAAGAATGGGGATAGAAAGCGACTTTGGGAGAAACAGTCAACCCCGGAAAATCAAGATTTTGGGGATATTCCTTATCGAGATTAAGGGTAGAATCATAGACTTTGGCGACAACATCCGGCTCAAATTTAACAAAAACGGCCGATTCATCCTGGGCAATTTTGCGAACATTGCTAATCATATCAGCGTCAATTTGGGGACCACGAAGAATGGTGCCGATTTTTAGAGAAGTTTTGGGGATGGTGTGAAAAGAGAGGGAGTAGCCGGCCACCATTTTCTTTTGATCAAAAATACCCAGGCGGTAAACTTTGTGTCCCTGACTGATCTGAAAATCTCCCCAAGCCCAAGTTTGAACCGGGTGGCGGACAGCCTTGTCATAGGCAGCTTTTTCTTCGTTGTAGAGAATGCGGGTAATCATAAAAACTTCTAATATCTAATGTCAAATTTCTAATGTCAAATATTTTTAACACAAGAACGAATGATGGCATTGAATATTAAGTTTAATTCTACTGCTTCTCGTGAAATTATGATAATTTCTTCCTTGAGGGCGGGACAGGCGATTTCTATCATTTTTAACCAATAAGATGTTTCCTTTGCTTCTTTACAAGAAATTCCAATTTTATGTTTAAAATCACTCTTGCTTTCAGCATTATCTGCTTCGTGATAATTCGCACCAACGCTAGTACCTGCTCGGACAAATTGGGAAATTAACGGTAAAGTAATGGTGTTTTTGGGTATTTTAGATGCGAAGATGATGACAGTTTTCCCGAACTTCTTGGTGCGAGAAATTAAATTGTATTTATTTTCATTTGTCATTAGGCATTAGATATTTGACATTGGTTTAAAATATATCGGGATCGTAGATGAAGCCGGTATCTTCGTCAGGATTAAGTTTAATCCCTGAAATCTGGTCGATTTTTATTAAAGTTTCAGGGATGTCTTTTAAAAAGCGGGAAACTTGTCCAAAAGAGGAACGACCAAATTGGAGGCGACGGGTAGCAAAGGTGATAAACAAAAAATCTTTGGCCCGGGTGATGCCAACGTAGCAGAGGCGGCGTTCTTCTTCTAATTCATTCTGATCAATTAATGACCGGGAATGGGGCAGAATCCCCTCTTCAAAACCAGCGATAAACACAGCATCAAACTCCAAACCTTTACTAGCATGGAGGGTCATTAAGCGAACTCCATTTTTATTGGTCTTGTCCTTATTTTTTTCCTGCAGGCTATATTCGTTTTGAACCAGAGCTACGTTTTCCAAAAAATCGGAAAGGCGGGGAAAGGAAGTGGCGACAGATTTTAATTCTTCAATATTTTCCAAACGACGGTTGTCTTCTTCGTTGGTCGGATCAAACTTGGATAGATAACCTGACAAATTAATAGCGGTTTTGAGAATAGTTAGGGAAGAAGTTTTTTTGTTGATAGTGTTGATTTGGCCGACAAAGATATCGGTGCGGCGTTTACCCAGAGCTTTGTTAAGTCGCCCGAGCGACAACTCATCGTGATGGTTTTGAACAAAACGAAGCATGGCAATAACATCTTTGACCTCAGCCCGATCGTAAAAACGAAGACCACCGATGAGAACGTAGGGAATTTTATTTTTTAAAAAAGATTCTTCAATAACCCGGGACTGAGAATTCATCCGGTAGAGAACAGCGATAGAGCGAAATGGTATGTCGCGACTTTCCAGAGCTAAAATTTTTTGACTGATATATTCAGCCTCGTCCAACTCGGAGTTGGCCTGAAAAAGAGAAATCGGATCAACAGAGAGGCGGAGAGTATAGAGATTTAAAACCGGATGAGAACGGTTTTGAGAAATAACGGCATTGGCAGCATCTAAAATAACCTGGGTGGAACGGTAGTTACGCTCTAAATTAATAACGGTGGTCTCGGGAAAATCGGCCGTAAGAGAGGTAAGGTTTTTGTAATTGGCACCCCGCCAGCCATAAATACTCTGAGAGGCATCACCGACGGCGGTGATTCGGCGATTTTTACCGGCTAAGATTTTAGTTAATAAATATTGAGTCAGATTGGTATCTTGATATTCATCAACTAAGATATGACGATATTTATCGTTGATAATTTGTGCCAGAGCTGGGTTAAGGGAGAGCATATCGACAGTTTTATAAATAAGGTCGGAAAAGTCGAGAGCGGAATTACGCTCCAGGGCTTTTTGATAGAGACCATAGATTCTAGCGGCGGTTGATTCCCAAAAACCGGAAGCTTGGGCCGCAGCAGAGCGGGGGGAAATAAAATTATTTTTAGCATTTTCGATGTAATAAATTAAGGAAGAAGGTTTGAATTCTTTGACGGTGTAGTGAGTATCAGCCAAGAGAGAACGGATTAGATTTTCCTGATCATCGGCGTCATAGATGACAAAGTCGGGAGATAGTTTTATCTCACTACCATATATTCGCAAAAGTCGGCAGGAGAATGAATGAAAAGTTCCCGCCCACAGCTGTGCAGTGTCGGCGGGTGAACCAGCAAGTAATTTTTGCATCCGAATCTTCATCTCGCCGGCGGCTTTGTTGGTAAAAGTGAGAAGTAGAACTTCGGAGGCTTTAGCAATTTTTTCACTGATTATATAAGCAGCCCGATGGGTTAAAACCCGGGTTTTGCCCGAGCCGGCACCGGCCAAAACCAAAAGCGGAGTCCCTTGGTGGGTAACGGCCCGTTGTTGATCGGGATTAAGGCCTTTTAATAGGTCGGACATAAATTGATTAACATTTTGTTATAATTTTGTCATGAAAGTAGTTAATGTGGGAGAGGTAAAGAAGGTTATTCTCAATAATAAACAAATAATTAGGAACTATGGGGTGAATAAATTGGGATTATTTGGATCTTTTGTCAGAGATGAGCAAAAAGAAAATAGTGATGTGGACCTTCTTGTTGATTTTGATAAAGATCAAAATACTTTTAAGAATTTCATGGGTTTTGCCGATTTTATGGAAGAAACACTGGGACGAAAAGTGGATGTGGTGACACTTCAATCTCTTAGTCCCTTCATTGGACCTTATATTTTAAAAGAGGTTAAATATGTCGAAGTTTGAAATTGTCAATCAAAACCCCCCTGTTACTTCGTGGCCTCTCCCCTTGAGAAAATGGGGAAATGCGATAACGATATTTAAATTTTGGGAATAACTGGGATGAGGGATAAGCTGATACACTATTATTTTGGCGTCGATTATGCGACGGTTTGGGACGTAATCAAAACCGAAATTCCTAAATTGAAGATGGAAATTGAGAAGATTGAAGAGTTGAGATAGAACTATTAGTTAATTTCGTAAAGCCGGGTGTCGGCGGATTGGAAGACGACGTGGGCGAGAGAGGCAATAACTGATTCGTTGAGTTTGGGATATTTTTCCCGCTCCTGATCTCCGACTAAAATATATTCAACATTATATTTTTGAAGAATTTCTTTGACTTTGGTCGAGTCGGTGGACTCATAAATAACGGAGACTTCGGTAGCCCGGGAACCGGGGCCATCGTAGCCACCCCGCCAGAGCCATTCGTGAACCAGCCAACCCTC
>PEWA01000019.1:10988-11759 GCA_002780135.1 Candidatus Shapirobacteria bacterium CG06_land_8_20_14_3_00_40_12 | reverse complement strand
AAAGTTGGAAAAATACCACCAAAACTGCTATAATCAAAGTCTTGGAGATGTCTTGAATTGACAGAGCCCGTACTTTAAAAAACTGCAAGCCGACTTTGATCAGTAGTCGAAAACATGATCAAAAACACATGCCAAAATTAAAAAATTTGGTGTTGATTTAGCTAAGTCCTTCGAAGGCTTCGGTTTTCAAGGACAAGCTGCTCCAGCTTTTGTTGGTGCTGTTTGCTAAAGAAACCATTAGTTAAACCGTTTTTTCAGGACAGTTTAATTAGTGTCAACTAATCTGAAATGCTTTCTTTAGAATCTCGGTTTTCTAAAGACTTAAGAGGGGAGTAATATCCCCGCCAAACCGACGTTTTCAAAAAAATAAGCTTGTAGACGTTTTTTAAATTCGACTTTGGACCTCGGGTCATTCCCGAGCATCTCCGCCTTAACCCAACCCTCGCCTGATTTCCTTAGCTTTTATCTTCTCCCTCTTCTCATACTTCCTCATCTTTCGCCCCACTCCGACTTCCATCTTAAACCACCGGCCTTTAAGATAAATAGCTATCGGAATCAGCATATATTTTTGGTGCCGCAAACTTTGCAATTTGGCAATTTCTTTTCCCGACAGTAATAATTTTCTCTCATTGCTTTTATCAATTTCAACATTTTGAGCGTATTTGTAGGGAGAAATAGTTAGGTTAAATACCGATGGTATCCCATTAATTACTTCGACCTTGGCTCCCTTAAATTGAACCCCATTTACTCGTAGGGCTTTGGCATCAGCTC
>PEWA01000019.1:3383-10972 GCA_002780135.1 Candidatus Shapirobacteria bacterium CG06_land_8_20_14_3_00_40_12 | reverse complement strand
CGCCTCAAATTTGTCAGAAAATTCATAATCCAAACTGTCTTTATTAAAGTATCTCACCCTTCAATTTTACCTTATATATTCGAGAATCTGCTCCTAATACAATTATTTCCTTGCCATCATCTGTCATGGCTGCATCTTTTATCCCTACTTTTTCCAAATCATAAGTATTGAGCATTGTCCCTTTTTCTTTATCATAGGACCATAGTTTTTTTCTCGATACCAGCACCACCTCCTTACTTTCAGCCCGTACCAGCACTCTAATAAAATTTAATTCAGTCGGCATTGTTGCTGTTTTCCAATCATCAAGTTTTCCCGTCAGATACTGCTTGATTTCTCCTGAAGCGTTACTTACCCACACTTTTCCATCAATGGCCAAATCATTAGCGTCGCTTATCAACCCCTCTCCTGTCTGTGTCCACCTCGTTGTTGTTCCGGTACTATTCATTTTCCAAATTTCTCCATTACTGGACAAAAAATACCACCCCCCATTCCATCCCCGAAGTTTAATTAAATTTTTTTGGTTCACTTTTCCCACCTCTTTAGCTCCGTCTTTTTTTATTTCCCAGACACTTAAACCATCAAATGCCAACAACTTATTATTATCAAGTGTTATTTCGCTTATTCCTTTAATTTTTTCATCTTCCAGTATTTTTTCCGCTGACTTTAGCTTCCAATTTATTCGATCCGTCCGGCCACTCCCCCTGTCGGTAATATAAGCCCAATCTCCCCCAACCACCATGTTCTCATAATTTTTTCCGGTGTTTCCGGTCAACTCAGTATTATAAACAAATTCATATTCCTGACTTTCAATAATTTTTGTTTTTTCTTCAACCGTTTTTACTGTTTCCAAACTCGGTACTTTTGTACTCATTTTTCTCCGGTAACCAAGTACTATACCCGTACTCAACAGCATCAGTATTATCACCGAGATCCAAAGGTTCAACTTATTATTAACTCCGTTTTCCCAAAATCGCCAACCCAATTTGATTTTTGGGATTCTTATTTTTGAAAATTTCTGCTTCGGTTTAATTGCCTCAAATTGTTCTTCCAAAACTATATTATTTAAACCTATCTCAATTAGGACGCCGCCCAAACCCGTCTGATCTTCCTTTGACACTATTTGTTCTATTATTTTTTCCGCCACCTCATCGACCGTTTTTTCCGCCAATATCTGTCTCAACATTTCATCGGTTATCACCTTTTCCAATTTTTCCGAAATCAGCAAATACCTGTCCTTTTCATTTGTTTTTCCGCCTACGGCCTTTCCACCCCCAAAAACCAAAGCCATTTTTTCTTCCCTTATTAAATATGCCCGGATTCCTTCTCCTCTTATTACCACATTTTCAGGAGTGACCACCATCGCCATCCACCCCTCGCTACCCCTTAGATTCCCCACTTCACCGGAAGAATAATTGTTATTTATTCTCTCAATCAACTCCCGCCCTCTTTGCCCGGCATTGTCTCCCTCGATTGTTACTAGTCCAAACAGATGTTCGTTTCCCTGAGGAGTTTCGTATTCCCAAAACGAACCCCACCAGTTATTCCCTAAACTTCCCAACATTGATCGGCAAATATAATGCATCAATTCATCATACTACAGCAGTGTCCATGAAAGCAGCGCTAACAGAAGCGAGAACAACAGGTGTAAATAGGAAAAAGCAATCAATATTCCGTTAAATTTGTCTTTAATCTGATGAGTCATGGTTGTTACCTGCTTAACAATTACCACGGCAAAAATGAGATATATTGTTGTCCCCAAAATCGCTATTACTCTTTCTACCATCATTAATACATTTCCAACGTCAAACATTACTTTGTCCTCCCCTTAATTGCTTCCATATCCTCCTCTTCCCGCATCAGTTGCAGGACTTTTACGATCTTGTCCGGATTGGGAATATTATCAAAACGAAGTTCGTTTATTTCGGCCGCCGTCTGAATTAACACCTGTCCGTAGTTAAACATTGTCTGCCCCATTCCGATCTGTCTGGAGGTGACATCCTGAATCATCGACAGCTTTGCCTCCGAAAATTTCTTGTTCAAAAGATTGTTAAAGTCAATATCCACCACTCTTTCATCAGTAATTATATACACGTCAAAGTACCAGGATAAAAATTTTTCAAAAGCAAAAGCAAAAGTGGTCAAATACCAAAATAATCCTCCCAATATTTGATATTTTGCCGGCAAGCCGTTAATTAAAGCCAATGATTTGATTAATGTTGGACCCAGTGTCATGGCTATGGCTATTAGTATCCAGCCTACATTTGTCATCCAATGAGGCCTTAGCGCCACCAATATCTCTTCTTCCTCATCTCTCTCCTTAAAAGAAAACACGTGCGGCCGCACCAAAAACGCTGATAGAGCATGTTTTGTATGCCCCAGTATGTCATATACCTTTTGCCTTAGTTCGGGATCAACTGGCTCCCCTAACTCTGTTATTTTCTTTTCCGTCTTTAATGATTCCGTAATTTGATCGTCGGGAGCCACTGTGTCTAAATTGCCGGACCTGTTCATAGCTTATTTTAACATCGAATTAGCTCTCAATACTAAAAAGATATTTTTAGCCATTATTGTTGCCGCTGCCCTTTTGGGCAAGTGAAAAAATATTTGTCTTCCCGTTTTCTGGTGTTGACTAAACTGCAGCTGGGTCATAAACACCAGCCAGTTACAGTTATAAGTTCCCATGTTTTCGCTGATACTAAAGACTTTTGGATCATATATTTCCAAATCAGGCATACTAACCTCTAATCTAATTGGCGCCAAGGGATAGATTGTCTCCTGTCCATAGACATTTTTGACCGCCGTTTCAATTCGGATCTTCTCGCCCTCTCCCCAAAAATCTCCCAATCCAATAATTAGGGAATATTGGGTATTTTTAATATATTTATTAAAAAAAGTCCGAGGATGAAAAAAAATTACCTGATAATTTATCTCTTCCCGACATATTAGTATTTTTTGTAATTCACCTAAAGTTCTTCGGGCAATATTCGTTCCCCATCTGTTAGAAAATGCATAAACCAAAATCATCTCTTTTCCACATTATATAGAGGACCAACAATGGAAATATTAGCTGGTGCCCTAATATTAAAATAACTTTTAAAGGTATTGCCAGCAAAACTCACCCCACCACTGTCCCCGGAAAAAGAAATAGTATTAACCCTTCCTTCGTTTTTATCCCAATCAGAAATATTAACCGAATCAATATTATTAAATGGATTACCACCTCGATTACGAAGTTCGGTTTTTATCCTTTCCTGATCCCAAGTATCGGTACAGCCATGGGGAGAATCATCTTTGTAGCATAAATGGTTTTGGACAGAAGCGTCTTTCTGAGCCAATAAGATTACATTCACAATATCCGCCACTTCACTTGGTTTTAACCACGCTGACTTGTTGTATTCTTTTCTAAAACCTTGAGCTGCATAAAAACAAGGTGAATCTTTATCGTAGGCTTTATTAAATAAATCCTCGAATGAATTTATATCGCCATTAGTATCGCGAGTTCTTTTGGTCCAATCTGTAGATTTCCAACCAACATCACTCGAGGTATAAGTATATGCACCGGCAGTCGAGGCAAACCAAGCAGTAATAACCTGACCATTTTTTGTTACCACTTCACCTTCAGTCGCTTTAACCGCCTGCTCCCAAGCTCCACCTTTATTACCGCCTTTATAAACTTGGCAGCTTTGAGTTGTACAAATTGAATTAGCTCCGTTATTGGTGTAAGCCAGAGCATAAGAACGGGCGGCTACAGCTTGAGCTTTGAGAGCCTCTATCGGCCAATCGTTGGGGACTTCATAAATACCTAACATGTATTGTTCCAAACTCATGGAACCAAAACCATTGATTTTAATTGTTATATTGGGTTTTTTATCAAAAGATACACTGTTAAAATAGGCATTTAAAATTTCATGATGATTTTGTCCTGCTTTTGCTCGCCCATAGGCACCATATTGATTTAAACCCACATGATGAGGAATACCAAAGGTAAAAAAGGCAAATCCGGAACCAAATCCCGGGTCAATTTTACGATCATCGCTACAGGACAAGGGGCCGGCACCCAAACTGGTTGGTAGGTTTAAACTCGCCAATTTTTGAGCCACTAATTCTTGTTGTCTCCGGCTAAGCTCTGCTTTATATGTTTCCGCTTTTAAGATCTCTTTAGACAAAAATCCAAACCTACTCTCCATATCTGTTTTTAGTTTGGAAAGTTTTATTTTTTCTGTTTCCAGTCTGACTTTATTAGCCGTCAAGGTGTTTATATCTAAAATATATTTTTGAATTTGGTTTTTGTCTTGAGTAATTACCGCCTTAACCAAGGCATATTGACGCAACAATCCACTGCCTTCACCTCCGGCCAACAATATCAGTAGGGGAGAATACCGTTTGGAATTAATATAATATCTCTTAACTCTTTCAGCCAATAATACTTTTTGAACTTCCAAATCAGCTTCCTGATCAATCATTTTTACTGTCAAATTTGTTACTAGTTTTTCTACTGCTACTATTTGTACTTTAGCCGCAGTAATTTTTTGACTTAAACCCACTGATTCTTTTTTTAAAGGGGTCATTGAAGCTTCAATGGCCGCAATTTGTTTTTCAATATCTGCCAACTCATCGGCCAATACCGGACTACGCCATAAACCAAACACTGCCAGAAAAACCAAAAGAATTTTCACTTATCAATTCTAGCATCTGCTATACTATGGACATGTTTAAGCTCAGTTTTGGCTTACTTTTGTTTTCCTTTTTTCTGACTCTTTTGGCACCACCAGCCGTTTTCGCCAAAACCGAAGTTTTTTGTGCCGGTGAAACCAGTATCAACACCGCCCTAGGTTGTATTCCGGTAGAAATGGATAAATTTATTGCCTGGATTTTACCGTATCTTTTTGGAATTGCTGGTACCCTAGCTTTTCTGTTGATGGTTTATGGCTTTATCTTAATCGGCACTTCCCGGGGTGATCCCAAGGCTCTTCAGGGTGCCAAGGAAACTGTTACATCAGCTATTATGGGACTTTTCGTTTCTCTTTTTGCTATTTTTTTACTTCGACTCATAACTTTGGATATTTTAAAAATTCCCGGAATCTAATCTATGGCTACAATTTTACCTCCCGACCCCCTGGCCACCAAATTTCCTTCTCTGGGTAATCTAATTTCCCAAATTCTTCCCTATGTTTATGTAGCTGCGGGACTTTTACTTTTAGTTACCCTTATCTCTGGTGGGGTTGCTCTGATGACTGCCGCCGGTGATGCCGGTAAGACTAAAGCCGGTTACGGTAAAATTACCGCCGGTCTCATTGGTTTTCTGATTATCTTTGTGTCCTTTTTCGCCGTCCAAATTGTCGAAGTTCTCCTCGGAGTCAAGATTCTGTAGAATACCGTATTTTTTGCTATAATATCCCATGTCCGAAATAACTATTATTTGCCCTCAGGAATTTTCAATTCTCGATTTTAATCCGAAAACTAATTGTTCAGGTTTTCCCTCTATTTGAGAATGCCAGGAATGTAAACATTTCACTGGACGGGTAATAGATTTATCTTCACTAACCCCAACACAACTGAACCAAATCGTCGCAGCCGATATCGAAGGGAATCTCTAATCTATCTCCCCATTCTTCTTTCTCTTTGCTGATACCACAAAATCACTTTACCGAGTTCCTTGGGAGAAAAATCCGGCCATAAGATATCGGTAAAATACAGTTCAGCGTAAGACATCTGCCACAATAGAAAATTACTTAACCTTAACTCTCCTCCGGGTCGGATTATCAAATCCGGATCCGGCTGGTCCTTGGTATATAAATAATTCGATACCAGTTTTTCATCAATTTTTTCCGGCGAAATTTTATCCTTAATTATTCTTTTTATGGCGTTGATTATTTCGTCTCTCCCCCCATAGTTTAGGGCAATATTAAACTGGATTTTTTCCTCTACAATCGCCAAAGATAAGATCTTTTTAATTGCATCCTTCACCTTAAAGGGGAAGGCCTGAAAATTTCCCAAAACAAAAAATTTTATTCCCGATTTTCGATACTGCTCCGCCTTTTCCTGAACAATTTTAATTAATAATTGAAATAACCCCTTCACTTCCATCGGCGCTCTCTTTCGCCAATTTTCCGTTGATAAAGCATAAACCGTTAGGTGTTTAATGCCGATATCGCGGCAATATTCAACAATCTTTTGTAAATTTTCTGCTCCGGCTTCATGACCCTTACCATCCGGCAATCCCTTTTGTTTCGCCCACCGCCTGTTCCCGTCCATAATAATGGCAATATGTTTGGGAAGCTTAAGAGGATCTATTTTTCGGGCCATATTCAATTTAGTCGAAGCTTTCTATTATATACCCTCACCAAAAAATCCCCCAAACGGGGGATTTTAAGACCGTTCACTTTATTTTAGCCAAAATTGTCAGTACCAGAAAGGTTTTGAAGAATGCTAACTGTACAACAAAATTACTCAAAAGTAATAGTTATTGCCTTAAGTTAGGTAACCTCAAAGGAGGTGATCCAGCCGCACCTTCCAGTACGGCTACCTTGTTACGACTTAACCCTCATCGCTGGATTTACCTTAGTCCCGGATAAACCGGGATTTTGGGTACCCCCAACTTTGCTGATTTGACGGGCAGTGTGTGCAAGAGGCGAGAACGTATTCACCGCACGCTGCTGATGTGCGATTACTACCAATTCCAAGTTCATGCAGACGAGTTTCAGCCTGCAATCCCAACTGAGGATTGTTTTAGGGGTTAGCTCCACCTCGCGGTATTGCGACCCTCTGTGCAATCCATTGTAGGATGTGTGTAGCCCTGGACATAGGCATCATGATGACTTGACATCGTCCCCTCCTTCCTCCTAACAAAATAATGCTAGGCAGTCTCGTATGACACAATAACATACGATGGGGGTTGCGCTCGTTACCTCACTTAAGAGAACAACTCACGTCACGAGCTGACGACAGCCATGCAACAGCTGTGTACCACCCTCGAAGGACTTCTACTTTCATAGATCTGCAGGTACATTTCAAGCCCAGGTAAGGTTCATCGCTTCGTATCGAATTGAACCACATGCTCCACTGGTTGTGCGCCTCCCCGCCAATTCGTTTGAGTTTCGGCCTTGCGGCTATACTCCCCAGGCGGTCTGTTTAACGCGTTAGCTTACATCCCTTCGCCGAGGCGGAAGAACTAACAGACAACGTTTACAGCTAGGACTACTCAGGTCTCTAATCTGATTGGCTACCCTAGCTTTCGTCTACTCAGCGTCAGTATGTACCTAGTCACCCGCCTTTGCGCTTGGTGTTCTTTGTAGTATCCACGGATTTAACCCCTACACTACAAATTCCAGTGACCCCGATACCACTCGAGTTTTTCAGTATCCTGCCCCTTTCCCCGATTAAGTCGGGGTCTTTGAAACAAGACTTAAAAAACCGCCTACAGACTCTTTACGCCCAATAAATCCGGGTAACGCTTGCAGCCTACGTATTACCGCGACTGCTGGCACGTAGTTAGTAGCTGCTTATTCTTTCGATCTTCATGATCAAATAAAAGGAGTTTACAACCCGAGAGCCTTCATCCTCCACGCGGTGTCGCTGCGTCAGACTTT
>PEWA01000019.1:2601-3319 GCA_002780135.1 Candidatus Shapirobacteria bacterium CG06_land_8_20_14_3_00_40_12 | reverse complement strand
CCATTGTGCCGGACTCTCCGCTAAGAGCCGGTAGCCGTCATTGCCTTGGTGGGCTATTACCCCGCCAACAAGCTGGTAGCTAATAGGCCACTCTCAAAGCGTCTTGCGACTTTGGTAGTCGGTTTTAACCGGTACCACATGGGAAATTACTCCCGCTTTCGCGGGGCTATGTCCCACTTCGAGGCATGTTCCTATCTTATACTCACCCGTTTGCCACTAGGCTTATCATCTACGCGAAAACATCGATTATCGATATCTTCGTGTAGACAACAAGTCCCGTTCGACTTGCATGTCTTAGGCACACCGCCAGCGTTTACCCTGAGCCACGATCAAACTCTTAGTACAAAAGAACTATGGTTTCAAATAAACCATATAAAATTTTAGAAATCCTCTCTGGTACTAGCAACCGTGGCTAAAAAAAAGTGAACGGATTGTTAATGTACGAAAATTCCCTATCTTCCGACAGTGGAGATATTCTACTATATTTTTCGTGTTTGTACACTAACTAAATTTGATGATACAATCCTGCCATGGGCATCAGACTCGATCATGATGAATTCGCTTTAGTACATGCTGGTCACCAAATGCGTCAAGAATCGGCTCCGGTTGTTGCCATCGAAACCACTCCTGGATGGGATGGGGGAGACGAGTGTACCAAACAGGTTCAGGTACGTTGTCTCAAATGTAACGAAACTAGCGCCCCTTTTTCTCTTCCCGT
>PEWA01000019.1:0-2591 GCA_002780135.1 Candidatus Shapirobacteria bacterium CG06_land_8_20_14_3_00_40_12 | reverse complement strand
ACAGTCGCACAACCCTAGATTCCGGCAAAATCTCCTTCACCGCTTCCTCCGCTGACGTAAAAATCGTTTGATACTTATGGCAGATATCCGCCACCAATTGCCGGTGTTCCGGGTCCAATTCCGAAAAAATATCATCCAAAAGCAGTACCGGCTCTTCCTTATATGTTTCCAGTAAATAGTTTATTTGTGCCAACCTTAAGGCCAATACTGCCAGTCTTTGCTGTCCCCGGCTTCCCCAAAAAGCCAAATTTTTGTCTTCACTCTCAAACATCTGGCTCTCAACCGAAAAATCATCCCGGTGTGGTCCTCTTTTAGTATAACCAAGCGCCACTTCCTCCTTTACTTCCACCTCCAATCTTTTTAGGTCGATCACCGACGGATGATACTTTATTCCCAATTTAGCCACTTCCTCATTTTCATGATCACTCCAAAATTGATTCACCGACTGAACAAAATTGGATCTAAATCGATGTATTATTTCGGCATTTTTAACCAATGACTGATTCCAATAAAATAATTCTGCCTCTTTAGCTCGTCCTGTGGCAATCAGATCTAAAAGCTCGTTTCGGTGTTTCAAGGCTCGGTTATATTGAGACAACGCCGACGCGTAGCTCCATTCACTGGTGGCAAAAATCGTATCCAAAAAATCCCGCCGCCGATTCGGTGATCCGGTAATTAACCTTATGTCTTCCGGCTCAAACAGCACACACCGGAGAGATCCCAAATATTTCGATTTCGGCTTAACCACCTTATCTATATAATATTTCCGGCTACTCATTCCGTTATCTAGGATCAACTGCGCCTCTAGCTCCCTCTCGCCTCCATTCTCCACTTTTCCCCTCACCGATAAAAAATTTTCTCCCCACAAAATCAGTTGCCCTAGACTTGATGCCCGAAAACTTTTGCCGGTTGATAGAAAATATATCGATTCCAGTATGTTGCTTTTCCCGCTCCCGTTTCCTCCCAAAATCAGATTCACCCCACTTTTAAATTCAATTGTTTTCTCCTTATACGACCGGAAATTTTGCAGCGTTATTTGGGAAAGATACACATGAAATTGTATCAAATGTTCGGAAATTGTCGGTGGCTTAGGGACCAAGACTAATTACACAAACTCTCACATGGTATTCCATCGTGGTCAGCATCACGTACGGAACAGCCACAAGTGTTGAGTTGGTAATATGCTTCTTCACATGAAGAAATCGCCCCGCAACCCTTACTACAATTACAGGTCCAAGAACCAGAAGGACTATTCGAGACTGAAGGTTTTATATCAGTTTGAGCCGGGGGTGAAGTCGGTTTAGGGGGAGAAGTTGGTTGAACAATGGGGCAAGCGCCATCAGCCCACAGGCCTTTTTTATTTACTTCTGCTTGTTTTTGAGCTTCTTTGAACTCTGTTTGGTATTTATACGGAATGTCATAGGTATATTCAAAAGCATAACCTTCTTCAATCAGTTTTTGGTTAAAAAAAGTTCCATCTTCTAGGTGGACATATCTCAAAAGACGGCCGTATTTATCTTTGTCTCCTTGGGTTGGGTCAGAATCAAGAATCACATCTTTACCTTCGATCAATTCTTTAGCTTTAGCCGATGCCTCTCTACCAAAACATTGGACTGGTTTGCGCGGATCAACCGTTTCTGGGGTATCCATACCAATCAGCCTCACCGCCATTTCTTTACCACTAATTTTTATCATAAAAGTATCACCGTCAATTACCTTAGTAACTTTTACCAGGTTGGAATTGGTGGTCGGAATAACCGATAGAAAAGATGTCGGCGTTACTGTAGAAGTTGAAATTATGGCAGGAAACGTACCCTGAATGGAAGGCTTATTGGGATTATCTGTCGGTGGTGTAAATTTAATGGCAACAAGAAAAAGCAAAAACCCAATTATCAGTTTGAGGGATTTGTTAATTGGTTTTCTAATTATCAAAGGAAGAACATTTGAAAGCGGAGGCAAGGTAAGAATAGTTAATAGGAAAAAACTGGCTGATGCAATGGGGCTTTCCTTAACATAAACAAGTGATCCCAAAGCAAAAAAAATACCAAAAAACCACAATAGAAATTTGGGGTTAAATAAACTTTTGATTTTCACTGTCCGGTGGGCAGGAGTTGAACCTGCCTAGATCGGTTTTACAGACCGACGCATAACCGCTTTGCTACCACCGGTATGATGAATTATATCTTATATATGGTACAATCCTCTCAAGAGAATGAAACAGGGAATTAATTCAGAGCCGTCAGTATCAACCAGTCAACCCTACATCCCGGAGTTATTTCTTTCACCTCCGACAGTCAGAAATGTTCACGTTGCCGGATCCAACTTTTCTCTCGGTACCGGTGAAAGCACTGCTCCCGCCCAACTTGACTAAGCTACCCAAGCTCGTGTTCGAGAAGTCACCGAACTAATCAATGGTTATCGACCTTAATCCAATATCCTCCACTGTCATCCACGCCGCCATTTGCCCAAAACCGCTTTTATTTATCTCAAACGGCTCGATTTTCTCCACCTTCTTCAAATAAATCAGCAAACAATATTTTTTATTAGAAAATAATTTATAAAAATAATTCATCTTTTCTTGTGCAATTCCA
>PEWA01000011.1:8638-10645 GCA_002780135.1 Candidatus Shapirobacteria bacterium CG06_land_8_20_14_3_00_40_12 | reverse complement strand
TCTTCCTTAAAACTCACCGATCGCTTTACTGAAAGAGTAAAGATATTTTCTAAAAATCCAGCCCATCCAATTCTTTGTGACCACTCACTTCAGGGTCAAATGAAAAATTATCGCGCCTTTTCCATAACCAATGACATTCGGGTTGTTTACCAAATCATCGACGACCAGGTTGTCAAGTTTGTTGATATTGGCACCCACGACCAAGTTTATGAGAAATAAGACTACCTTTTCTTGTTTTTTATCATCTCCACCCCGATCGGCACCACCGAAATCAGTACAATCGCCACCACTACATAGTGAAAATTCTCTTTTACCAAAGGTACATTGCCAAAAAAATATCCGCCCCACAAAAACAAATTCACCCAAGCCACCCCTCCAATCACATTATAAAAAGCAAAATAACCATACTTCATTTTTCCGATTCCCGCCACAAATGGAGCAAAAGTCCGTACTATCGGCACAAACCGGGCCAGTGTTATTGCCATTCCACCGTGTTTGTCATAAAAAGCTTGGGCTTTTTCTAAATACTCCTTCTTTAATAACTTACTTTTACTATTAAACGCCTTTGGTCCAATAAAATGTCCAATCGAGTAGTTAACCGCATCACCCACTATCGCCGCTATCACCATCAATAAACACAAAAACCAGATATTAAACGACCCCATAGCGGCCAGTGCCCCTGCCGCAAATAACAGGCTATCCCCCGGCAAAAATGGAGTTACTACCAATCCTGTTTCCATAAAAATCACCAGCCACAAAATCACATAGCTCCATCCACCAAACTGAGCTATTAATATCGCCAGATATTTATCAATATGTAAAAAAAATTCTATGGCAATTTTTATCAAATTCATGTCTTCAATTTTATCACCCGAATTATATTTTTAAGGTATCCGATTCCCACCACCCCTAATGCCCCCAAAAATCCCATTATTCTCCATTTGTTCCATTTGTTTATCATATTGGCACCGTTGCAATTTGGTCACCTAAATGGATTGCAACTTCCTGATTTTAGACCAAAAGTGTTGTTTTGACTAGGTGAAGAGTAAAATGCTGTTCATGAAAAAAGATACAAATGTGCCTATTGCTCCGATCTTAATGTAATTCAAAAAGGTATCAGACGAGGAAAGATCAAATACTACTGTAAAAGCTGTCATCATTGGTTCCAAATCAATCGAGCTAAGACCAAATTATTCGATACCAAAAAGATTCTCAATCTTCATCTGTCAGGAATGTCCTTTCGGAACCTAGGAGAAACATTGGGATTAAATGCTTCAACCGTTTATCGAAAGATTACACCCTTCCTCAATGACTTACCCTATTGCGCTGATCTCTCCCGAGGCAATGACAAACACTACTGTGGCATCTTATTACTCGACGGCAAGTACACTCATGTCAAAGGCTACAATGACAAAATTCCGGTCATCTATGGCCTTGACTACCTGACTCACGACATTGTTCACTTTATTTTGTCCCGGGGAGAAAACTACCAAACATCAATGTCATTTTTTCAATCTCTTCGGTTACTCGGTTACCCACTCAAAGCTCTGGTCTGTGACGATAATCAGAACTTTCAACTAGCCTGCAGGAATACCTATCCCAAGGCTATAATTCAAATCTGTCACAATCATTACAAGGAAAACATCAGAAGACAATTGTTTATCAGAAGTGATCCGACTTATCGATCGTTTATGGTAGAGATTGAGAAGTTGTTTTCCAGACGAATGTCGTCAGTTGAATTCTTTACTCTGGCCCGAAAGATTTTACTTAAGTATGGTTCAGATCCTAAATGCCAAGGAGTACTTCTTGATATTGAGAAAAGAAAAGATGTCCTGTTGGCCTACATGCGAGAGAAACACATTCCCCGAACCACCAACCTCATTGAGTGCTTCAATTCCCACCTTGAAGGCAGGTTGAAATCAATCAAAGGTTTCGAATCCATGCCTCATGCCAAATCCTGGTTTAACGCCTATTTCATCAGACGAAGATTAAAACCTTTTACTGACT
>PEWA01000011.1:1035-8574 GCA_002780135.1 Candidatus Shapirobacteria bacterium CG06_land_8_20_14_3_00_40_12 | reverse complement strand
ACTCTAAATACCAAGCCCTAAAAGAAAAACTCAGGTGACCGTTTTTGCAACGGTACGAAAACTGTGGGCAATAGTAGACTCGAACTACTGACCCCCGTCTTATCAGGACGGTGCTCTAACCAACTGAGCTAATTGCCCTAAAACTCCTTAGTATATCATCAATAATTTACAAAACCGACACCTTAAAACCCGAAAATTGAAAATCGCCCTCTCCTGTTTTCCCCTTCTCCCAAACCCCCACTTCTGGTCTCCGACCACTACTCATTATCATTCCTCCCTTCTTCAACCCGCTCATTTTTACTGTTGCCAAAACAACCATCCCGTTGGGTAATACCGCCCCCAATTGGCTTGTTTTTGCCTGAATTCTGATTTTCCCAAAGTTTTCATCCACCTCTTCTGCCAACACCTGATCAAAAATACTCTCGTTTATTTTTACTTCATCAATCTTTACCACTGTCGGATCATACTGAAATTCCAAATTGTAGCTGACCACTGCCCCTCCGGAATAATTTGTCTTGATTTCAAAAGTTTTTTCTTTTCCCGTCTCCACCTTTCCTTCCGGTTCGAAAAATATTTGCTTTTCTCCACCGATTGGCTGTACTGGCAATTTTATTCCCGTTTTGCCATTCATCCAGGCAAACCCAAACATTACTAAAAATAGTCCACCCAATGCCAACAATACCTGTTTCATTTTATTACCTCAATCCCTCCAAAAAACCATCCTTCAATATTTCAAAATCCACCATATCCACCACCCCATCATTGTTCAAATCACTCTTATAACTATTTTTGACGGCTCCAACCATCCCTCTCAAGGCTTGGATTCTTTCATTTTGCCACAAGGCGATATCAGCCACATCTATCTTGCCGCTACAATTTATATCACCTTTTGGCCATAGTTTGCATTTATCCGGCAGACAACAATGGGAAGACTTGTTGCACATTAATACTCCCACTTCGCCATAACCACTCAAGCACTTACCCGTGTTTGTCATTGAATTTTCACAATAACCTCCCAGTGAAACACATGCTGGTTTCAGCATTGGCACAGCTGTCGGTTTTTTTGTCGGTTCCACTACCGCCGCCATGCATAATACATTTCTTTTTGCGTTTACATTGTTCTCCACACAATCATTTTTCTCTCCGAGATTACTGCATCCTTGGAATACTGAAGTATATATGTCAAAACATGTTCCCCTAAAACCCGCTTTCGCACATTGACTAAAATACTCACCTTGGGTCTCTTTTAACAACTTACAATTTGTTTCCCTTGGTATCGTTGGCATCGGCCTTATTGGAGTCGGAGTACAATAAACCGTTCCCGGTTTGGGGTCACAATATACTTTTTCCCCACTCCAAGGATCTACTATTCCGTCCACACATGCTGGCTTTGGGATACATTTAATAATGGGTGTTGGCGTCAACTGTTTCGCACAATATGTCACCCGACATTTTTCAGTTGCCCTTTTTTTTAGGTTACCCTCCAATTCACAACTTTTCGCATCACCCACTATCCCCGTGCTTTTTTTCACCCCATTAACCATACAACTGTAACTCATAAACCGATATTTTCCGTCTCGGCAACTAGAATATAATTTCAGTGAAATCATTTCCGACCTACATTCCTGGAGACCTATTGTCATATCGTTTTCTCCGGCTCTTACTCCAACCGCTGCACAAACCAACATTATTGCTCCCAACACCAATATTTTAGTCTTCATATTCTAATTCTATGTCATTTTCAAAATCATTTCCACTACTGCTCTTCCCACATTAACTCCCGTGGCTTGCTCAAAACCCTTAAACTGGCATTGCCGGTTTACTTCCAAAACATAATTCTGATAGTCTTCTTCTTTATAAACTCCCCTGTCAAGGGGAGATGCCCGCAGGGCAGAGGGGTTTGGACCTTTCATAATATCCACTCCACAATAATCTAATTTGCACACCTTTGCCACATTTTGAGCCAATTCTTTTTCGATCTCCGACAGCTCCCATCTCTCTACTTTTCCTCCCAAACTATAATTACTTCTAAATTCCTCCCCCACCGCCAACCTTTTCATGGCCCCAATGGCTTTTCCCCCAATCACAATCACCCGCAAATCCCATTTGGTTGGCAAATATTTTTGCCACAAAAACATTCCCAGATTTTTCTCGTTAATTTTTCCCAAAAATTTTTCCATCTCCCCCCAATTCTCAAATTTCCTGACACTTCTTCCCTGGTATCCTCTTTCATGTTTGGTAATTATTGGAAAAATGTTTAAATCGAAACCATCTTTTTCGCAGCGATATTGAGCCTGCATCGCAGACTCGCCAGAGCTAGAAAAATGGTGGTGAGAGTTAAACATTTCCAGTATTTGGCTTTTTTGGTAAAAAATTTTTGTCGGCACTACCGGTATCCCCTCTACTATATATAGTGCATGTTGGGCGATCTTCCCCATTCTTGTCCAATGTAAATATCCCTCGCCATTGACACAGTAAATTCCTTTCTTTTGCAAAAATCTTATTAACATGTTTCTGCCTTCTGTATATTTGCCACTCTTAGTCCCTGCCACCCGAAACCACACCCCCATTGTATTTTTCGCCGTTATTTCTTCTCCGGCCACATATACTTTTGAGTTTTCATTGTTTAGATCAAATACTACCTCTCTGTACATTGCTCTTTTTACTTTTATCCCCATCTTCCTTGCTTCTTCTTCCAATCTATCCACCTCAAACTGACTCTGTATTGGCGACATGGTAAAAGCGATTATTTGTTTTTTTTGCATATGTTTAATTAGAAAAATAAGTGAAGCATGTATTTTTCGGAGCGCAGCTTCTGGAGCTCTTGCGAAGCACGTAAGCACCGAAAAAATATCATGCGAACTTGTTTTTCGATAAACTAATTAAAAATTTAACAATTTCTGCCGGTACATCAATCCCGGTTGCCTTCATAAAACCCCAAAACTGCGGCCCCTTATTCACCTCCAACACCACATAATCTTCTCGATTATTACTCAAGCCGTGGTCAATATTTTTCAGCAAATTTGAGCGTGATAACACACTCACCTGAGCAGAAAAATGTTGACGAGGATTGAGATATCGAGGCATTATATCGACCCCTGCCACCATCAATCCACACACTTTCGCCGCCTCAACCGCCATTTTTTTAATCTCTTCCGGCAGCTGGGCCACTTCCACCTCTCCTCCAACAGAAAAATTATTTCTAAAATCTTTTTTATCTTTTCGGTATCTTTTCATTACCCCCAGTACCTTCTTTCCCAATACCAACACCCGATAATCCCCCCGGTTTTCAATGTACTCCTGCAACATATATCTTTTTCCTTCCTCTGTCTCACTCTTTCTTAAATCCCTTATTAGTTTTTCCAACTCTTCCCGATTGTCTGCCTTAAACACCCTCGTCCCCCTGTCCCCCCCGCTCCCCTTTAAAATAACCGGAAAATTAAATGGCGGGTCGTTTCCTGCCGAAGTGATTGTTTTTCGGGCGAATTTCAACGTGCAAACATTGACTGAGTCAGAAAAATGATCACAAGGCAAAGAAACATTTTGCAAGCCTACCATTAAATTATATAAATACCACAAACTTCCATAAACCGTTTTCGGCACCGGTATTCCGGATTCTTTTAATTTCATTATCTGCCACGCCTTACAGGCATACGATGGTTTTCCTTCTTTTACTAATGGATCCACCACTATTACCTCTTTTTTTAATTGTTTTAGTACCAGATCCACTTCTTCCCAATGTTTCCCTGTCGTTCTAAAAAACACTATCTCAAATTGGTTTAAATCTTCCCCCCGCAAACTTACCTTTCCTGTTTCCGTCTCAAAACTGACTAAATTGTACGAAACCAATTTCAAATCAACTTTTAGTTTCTTTGCCGCCTCCCTAATCATCACCAAATGCCTGGTTATCTTCCCTCCGTAAAATAATGCAATTTTTGTTTTTTTCATATTTTTTTCGCACTAATTAAAAATCCCTCCAAATCCTTTCTTCCCAACAAAAACTTAGTTCGAAGTTTTTCTCTATCCGCCACGTTTACCGCCGTTATTACCTTTAATCCTTTTAGCCAAAAAGTCACCCCGACCACCGGTCTGTCCTTATGTTCCCCTAAACTTGATTTGTAATGTCTAAAATACAATACCCGTTCCGGTTGCAGTAATCCCAGCTTTATCGCCAGGTTTCTGTCAATTGAGCTTCTAAATGCTCCCGTGTCCACCTTGGCTCTTACCTCCACCACCCGGTGCTTTCCTTGCCTTATTGTCGGGCTTTTCTCCAATAATGGCACAAAACCCTTGGGAATTTTTACTCGGATTATTTCCAGTGATTGAATTGTCTTCGCTTTCTCTTTTAATTCCACCTTTTCGGCAAATTTTTCTCCAAACAGATATTTAGACAATGAAATGGCATGATCCGAACTTCGTACCGTCACATCCTCCACTTTTTCCATTCGCCGCCTAAGTCCCGCTTTGTTGCAAATCTGAATCGACAGCCCCGGTCTGGCGTTTACTTCCAGTACTTCCGGCCCTTTTTCTTTGTCCAGCACTATGTCCACCCCCCAAAACCCCAGTCCCTTTATTGCTCCCTGACATCTAATGGCTGTTTCTAGTATTTCCCGCCATTGAGGTATCTTTATTCCGTTTACTTTTATTAGTCTTTTTTTGCCAAAATCATAAATTTTTTCCACTTCTTTTCCCTTGCCCTCAATCCCAAAAGTAGTAATCCCTGTCGCCATATCCACCCCCAATCCTACCGCCCCTTGTTGTAAATTTGCCTTACCGCCGCTTTTTTCAGTGGGCAGCCGCAGCATTGCCATCACCGGCACCTTATTAAATATAATCACTCGAACATCTGGCGTTCCCCATTTGGTTAAATTCAAAAACATTGGATGAATTTTGATTCTTTCTTCCAGAAGCACACTATCCGGATTCCCGTGAAGACTATATTTACCCATTAATATTTCCTGGCAGTGGTGCCGCAAATCTCCCACGTTCACCAAAAATCCGTCCATTTTGTGCCACTCTCCCGCCCACTTACCTCTTCTTCTCACAATAATTATTCCCTCTCCGCCATACCCCGACACTGGTTTTACCACAAAATTTCCTTCAAGTTTTTCCCAAGCATAGTTTTCTACCTCGTCCCAGCGTTGAAAACGGGCCAACAATTTCGGTACCCCCACTCCGACTTTCATTAAACTCTTCTTGGTTTTATATTTGCTGTCAGCCACCATTCTTCCCCGGCTGCTGTTTTTCCTCAAATACACCTTATTTCTCTCATTCTTGGTCAAAAATTGCCGATACTGTTTCAAATTAAACATAAGGGCTTAAATCCAAAAACGAAGCATAATATTTTTCGGAGCGCAACCGCAACGCGTCTAGCATTGGTTAGAGCACCGCAAAAATATCATGTGAGTTTTTTAAATAAATATTAAACATGTATTTTTTAAGATCAATTCGCCGTTATCTTTTTTGCGCGAATTTGAACGCCCCGCATTCACTGAGCGACAAAAAATGATAACCAGAATTGATCGTTGATCATTTTTTTCGTATTGCCTTTCTAAATCTTTTTATCTCCGTCAATCTTATCCCCGTATAATTTCCTACCATCAAATTTATTACCACTGTCACCACAATTATTGCTTCAGGATACCTCAATACTACCTCAGCCACTCCCTGCCACCCCATCAGTACCGCTCCCAATATCGCCAGCCCCAGTGTTCCCAGGGTAAGCTTTATTGCTTCCTTTTTACTTTTAACCAGTTGAGTTCGGGTAAATTCCTCCGCCAACAGTATCATAAATAGTACCGGAAAAATCGAAATGTTGCTAATGTCCACCATTTTTAATCCAGTTGATATCACCATCAATCCAAACACCCCCACTGATATAAATACCAATCCCAATGCTCGTACCGGCCAAAAATGTAGTTTTAATCTTTTCAAAATCAGATTACTCAAAATTGATATCATCAGAATCGCCCCAAACAAAATCAGCCCACCGGCAATCCCGGTTGCCGACAGCGCCACCGCTATCATTGTCGGTACAAAAATTCCATACCCGCTTACCCCAAGGATATAGTGCATTACCGACACTAAAGTTGCCAACAGTGGCAACAATAAAAGCATTACAATTGTTTTCGCTTCCACCCCATTGGTTATTGCTCTTTCTATTACCTTACTTTGGGCCAAAATTGGACTAACACTCCAAAAATATAATACCAAAAACAAAGAGAGAATGGTGGCAATTTTCTTCATAATTTCTTATCCTCTTATCTTCTTATCTTCTCATCTATTTATCTAAACTTGTGGCGTATTATAGCACTAATTTTTACCCGTCAACCCCCTCACCATATTATTGGTATAATTAAACTAATTATGGTTGATATTAGCAAGCTACCTCTCACTCCCGGCGCTGACATTGGTACCAAATATACCAATTTTGGCACTTTAGTTACCCTTATTCTCAAAAACGGACTAACTTTAGCTGGTGTAATTCTTTTAGTTTTGATTCTTGTTGGTGGTGTTATGTATATTGCCGCCGCTGGTGGCGACGATCCCAAAAAACTGGCCTCCGCCTCGTCCACTATTACCAGTGCCCTGATTGGCTTCTTGGTAATTTTTTGTAGTTACTTTATAATCCAGATTATCGAGGTCATCACTGGCCTTAAAATATTGTGATTTTTATTAATTTATTTTTTAGAATTTAGACTTTAGACTTTAGAATTTTATTGTATGATCGGCATCTTAGGCAACATTTTAAATCCCACCAAGTATCAGAGTACCCAAGGTGAAGGTCTCTTCACGTTTCTAAGTAATCTTTTCAAATTTGCCGGAGTTGTTGCCGGTATTATCTTTATTGTTCAGCTTTTAACTGCCGGCTACGACTACATTGCCAGCAATGACGATCCCAAAAAATTCCAAGCCGCCGGCAACAAAATTCTTCACAGTCTCTTGGGTCTCGTTATCGTTGCCGGTGCCTTCATCCTCGCCGGCCTCGTTTCCCGCTTTACTGGTATAAATATTCTCAATCCTACTATCTATGGCCCCTAATAAATATCTGGCCAATCTTACCGGTTCCCTTACGGGTCCGGGTATCAATCCCACCTCTCCTCTCGACGCTACCACCAAATTTGAGAAATTTGCCGGTCAAATCCTTGGTGTTCTCACTATCGTCGGTGTTCTTTATTTTATTATCCAAATTATTTTTGCCGGTTATTCTTATATCGCCTCCAAAGGTGATGAAAAAAACATGGAATCCTCCCGCAAACGTCTCACTGAAGGGATTCTTGGGTTAGTCATTGTTATTGTTGCCGTCGGCTTGGGCTCACTTTTAGCCAAACTCGCCGGCATTCCCAATGTCTTGGACATTAATGGTATGTTTACTAGAATGGGTTTATAAAAACTTTATGATCAATCTTGTCAAACCCGTTTACGCTGTAATTTGCAACCCGGTTCTCAAAGACTGTACTTCCTCCACCGACCCTGAAGGTTACACTAATAATGTTCTTCGTGGGGTCATTTCCATCCTCCTTTTAGTGACCATCATTT
>PEWA01000011.1:0-1020 GCA_002780135.1 Candidatus Shapirobacteria bacterium CG06_land_8_20_14_3_00_40_12 | reverse complement strand
TAATTTTTGCCGGCTACCATCTTATTGCTACCGACGGTGATCAAAAAAAGCTGGAAACTGCCAAAGCCGAACTCACCAATTCCATTGTCGGTATCATTGCTATCTTCTGCATTTTTGCCATTATTAGATTTGTTGGTACCGTTTTAGGCATCCAGGGGTTGGAAAACCTCAACCTCACCTGGCCCACTCTTTAAATTATTATTAATTATTGATATTATTATCTCTATGACAAACATATTTCCTCTCGTCAAATCCGCCATCGCCCAAGGCAAAATTATTATTGGGCCTCAAACTGGTGAATTTGATCCTCTCACCCGCATGACTGCCGGCGGTATTGTTTCCGGTGCCATCTCTCTGGCCATGCTCGCCGTCGCTCTGGTTTTCTTTTTCATCCTCATCCTGGGTGGCCTCAAATGGGTCATGTCCGGTGGTGATCAGAAAAATGTCGAAACCGCTCGAAACCAAATCACCAACGCCCTTGTTGGTTTGGCTATTGTTTTTGCCGCTTTCGCCATTATGAAACTGATTGAAATTGTCTTTGGTATCAGCCTCCTTGGTGGCATCACTATTCCTACCTTCAACAAATAATTTGTTTTTTGTTTTCAAAGCCCCCCTTTTTCAAGGGCCTGCCCGCCTGTTGAGGGGGGTGTCGGTTTTACCGACCGGGGGTTTTGTATTGTATAATTCACTCATGAAATTCATTGTATTTATTCTCTTTTTTGTCATTAGTTATTTGACATTTGTCATTCCCGCTCTCGCCCAATCTCCCCAAGCTTGGACTGGTCGCTGTGTCGGTACGGGAACCAATACTGATATTCCCACCATTCAGGGTATTGAGTGTCTTTTTTATAATATTCTCCAATTTGTCGTCTTTTTTGCCGGTCTTATCTTTCTTTTTATGTTCATTTCCGGCGGTTTTAAATATTTAACTAGTGGTGGTGATGAAAAAGCTGTCGCTGCCGCTGGTTCTACCCTCACTTCAGCTATTATTGGCCTAATTGGTATCATCGCCTCTTGGTT
>PEWA01000047.1 GCA_002780135.1 Candidatus Shapirobacteria bacterium CG06_land_8_20_14_3_00_40_12 | reverse complement strand
TGAAAAGTGTAAGCTTCTTGATAGTATAAAAATGAAAAAAGATAAAGGATAAAGATAATTAATAAAATGAGACGTTGTTTAAAAAGGCTCAATCCAATGGCGGCAAAATATAATATAGGCAGGGACAAAGACAAAGATCTGACGGGTTGAATAATGTCCAGTGATAGAGCGGCCGGAAGCGGAGAAAGAAAAAGCCAAAATAAAAAAAAGAGATGACATCGCCAGACCCTAAGGGACGAAAAGAATCCCAGAATAAAAAAAATTAAAGTCGGATAAAGTATAACCCCGACATACGGAGCTGAGTGGCGGGAGATTTGCCAGTCACCTTCAAAAATAAGAAAGCGGGGTGAAAAATAATTAAAATATCGCGTAAGAAAGTTTTGTAGAAAAAAAAGAGGATGAGAATGAAAAAGTTGATAGTCGAGAGATCCTGATTCGGAAATGATTTGATTTACCTCTTCCGGGGGACGTTGATATGAGTATAAATTCATGACCTTTAAGCGATTGGCATCAGCACCAAAGAGTAGACCAAAAAGGATGGGGAGTGAAAAAAGAAATAGGGTTGAAAGATATAACTTGGAAATCTTTTTTGATTGAAAAAAAAGTAAAAGAGTCAGGATGGGAACCAATAGTTTGGCGGCTTGATAGGTGTAAAGACCTAATCCCATGAAAAGGGCAGAAAAAAAGAAGCGTTTATTCAAAAAAAACAGACTAGACAGTACCAATTCAAACAAGAGTAGGTTGGTTTCCCAAGCACCACGGGAAAAGTGAATATTCCAGGGGTTAAATACCAAAAGAAGAGCGGCAAGAAAAGCTATTTTTTGATCCCGAGGAAGAAGTTTACGAATCAGAAGATAAAAAATTAGGGGAAGAAGAGAACCAACTATAATTGAAGGCAGGCGAACAGATAGTTCATTAAGACCAAAAATAGCGACAAAGGGAAGGGTGGCGTAGATATAAATGCCGGGTTTGTAGTCTCCAAAAGACTTAAATACCAAGGGAAATGATTGACCGTATTCGTCACGACCTGTCTGGAGCAAGGAATAGGCGTTATAGCCGATAGCGGCTTCGTCCCAAAGAAGAGGAGGATATCGATAATTAATAAAACGAATGAAAAAAGCAATAAGAATTAATATAAATAACAATAATTTATTCATAGGCAACGATGTCAAACACCGGAGACTTATCGGGATAATAAAGAGTTTTTAATAATTTAGAGGATAGGGGCGGATAATTATTTGGACCGGTTACCATTAGGGTGTTTTTGGTTGGGATAAAGTTTTTTATTTCCCAATCGTTAAGAAAAATAAACTTATCAAAAGCGTTAACCCAATACCAGTCGGAATGAAAGTCAGTATTTAATTTGGGATCGTTTTGATAGGAGGCAGGATCCCAGGGCCAGTAAAAAAGAAGAAATTGGTGGGGTTCACCATATTTCTTGGTAAAAACTATTTGATTATATTGGGAGTATAAAGGTTTTATATAAGAGATGGCTTCGGAATAGCCGGATTGCCAGGCGGCGGCATAGGTTTGACAGTAATTTTTGTAGATAAAAAGATATTTAAAAAAGAAAGTCAGAGAAAGAATAAAAAAGAGAGGTAGAAAGTAAGTTTTGAATTTTGAGACAAAGGGTGACAAACCAAGGACGATGAAAAGGTAGATAAAAGGGGTGCTGATGCTTAGACGAATAGAGGGAAAATCACCGGTAGTGAGAGCAGCTGGTATCAGAGATATCAAAAATGCAATAGAAATAAAAGAATAGTTTTTATTTTTGGTGAAATTTCTTAGACAGATATATATACCAAAGTAAAAGAAAGGTAGAAGGAATATATATAGGAGGCCGGTATGAGGAGGGTTGAATTGGTAGTTTTGACTACCGGAAAAAAAGAGAGGAAACGGGTTGAAAAAATTTAAAATATTAACACCAAATTGGTAAATAAAATAAGTGACTTTGTTGTTGACAAGAATATTGAAAAAAGGAGGACCGTCAAAGAGCCGACGACGCTCATTAAGAAGATTGATAGAAACGGGATTGATAATCCCAACCCAACGGTTTCTGGCTAAAGATTCGGGGGAAATAAGATTAATAAGATTGGGTAGCGCCATTATCAGAAAAATTAAAAGAAATGGAAGGTAAGATTTTTTGAATTGACGATAAATAATAAACAAAAGGAGAACTAAAAGAGGGGTGACTATACGGGTGTTGTGATATGAATACATCGATAATCCCAAAAGCAGGGCTGAAGGAATAGAAAATATTTTCTTTTTAAAGGAGTAAAGGAAAAGAAGTATTCCAAAAGAAAGAAAAAATTGAGCCAGGTTGGACTGAAAGACGGCCCGTGAAGTGAAAAATGTCCAAGGAGAAAAGGAGGCAATAATAAAAGCAATTAACCCTAATATTTGGCTTTTAGTTATAAATTTACAAAGAAAATATAAAAGCCAGGTAAACAAAAAGCCAAGAATAGCGGCCGGAAACCTGAGAGCCATGGCATTAAGACCAAATGCGGCCACAAAAGGAATGGTCAGATAGAGGTTTAAGGCAGTGGGATAATCTCCATAGGCTCGGAAATTGAATATGGGCAGAGTTTTACCCCACTGATCACGACCAGTTTTTAAAAGAGAATAAGCGTTGTAGCCATGGCTGATTTCATCCCAATTTAGGCTTACCGGGTATTTGTCAAGATAAAGAAATCGTGAAAAAAGAGAAATAATAAAAACAAGCCAAAATATTAACTGATGATACTTAGTCACAAATTTGGTGAATATGGAATAGATTATAAGTAAATTGGAGTAGAATTGGAAATGTTTGGGATATAATGAATGAGATGAAAAGATACGGCTGGTTGTTGGCGATGCTGTTGTTTACAATTCCGTCTTTTGTCGCATTGATACGTCCGGGAATTCAGAGCATACAGGATAATATGCAATATTTTAGAGTTTATGAAATGGATATATGTTTAGCTGATGGTCAGATACCTTGCCGCTGGGTTCCAGATATGGGATATGGTTTTGGCTATCCACTGTTTTTGTATTATTCACCCGGTCCATATTATCTCGGAGCGGGTCTACACGCATTGGGATGGCAGTATATTGACGTTATTAAACTAGAATTTATTGCCGGTTTCATACTGTCAGGTTTAGCTATGTATTGGTTGATATCATCTTTGTTTAAATCGGGACCATTGGCTTTCATCGGTTCGCTTATTTACATATATGTTCCGGTGAGGGCAGTGGAAGTTTATGTGAGGGGATCTTTGGGTGAATTTTTGGCTATGATATTTTTTCCATTATTGTTTGTATTAACGTATCGAATTATAAGAAAAATTGGTAAATACAACATTATCTGGTTTGGTTTGGCAATTTCAGGGATGTTTTTGACTCATAATCTGATGTCGATAGCCATGGCTCCGTTTTTGACTGCTTGGATAGTCTATTGGTCTTTGGTTGAAAAAAGTAAGGATGCTTTTAAAAAAATAGGAATAGGTTTATTAATTGGTCTGGGACTTAGTGCTTTTTATGTGTTGCCTTTAATATTGGAGAGAAGTTATGTGCATTTAGAAAGTATGACCGGTGGCTATTTTGGTTATCAGCAACACTTTGTCAGTTTATATCAACTATTTATTTCAAACTACTGGGGGTATGGATCATCGCAGTTGGGATTAAACGACGGGATATCACTATCCGTCGGTCAGATCCAGTGGCTATTTAGCATCTTGGCGGTAATATTGGCAATAACATACTATAAAAAACACAAAGATGAGTCAAAAACGGTGTTTTTGTTGGCAGGTTTAGGTTTGTTCAGTTTATTTATGGTCCATCAAAGATCTGAATTTATTTGGAGCAATGTACCCTTAATGAAATATTTTCAGTTTCCCTGGAGATTCCTGGTTAGCAGTGCTTTTTTATTGTCATTAACATCGGTTTATGGGCTATCCTTTGTAAAAGATAAGTACCGAAAATTATTTATAGTAGTAATTCTAATGTCTTTGTTTGGCCTATATGGAAGATATTTTAAGCCAGTAGAGTGGTTGGTGACTACCGACAAGGAACTATTGGGCGGAGATGAATTTACCAAACAGCAAACAGCCAGCATTTTTGACTATCTTCCCGTAAGTGCTTTTTTACCTCCAAACTATAAAGCCTTGCCGGTACCGGAAATATTTGACGGTGAAGGAACGATAGATAATTATCAAAAGAGAAGTGATGACCAAATGGGGGTGATAACAATAGAAAGTATTGAAGCCAAAGTCCGAATACCGCTATTTGATTTCCCGGGAATGACGGTAACCGATAATGGGGTAAAAATCTATTTTGACCACAGTGATTGCCGCAATCAGGATTATTGCTTTGGCCAGATAAGTTTCAAATTGAAAAAAGGTATCCATCAAATAAGGGTAAATCTCGGATCAACCCCACCAAGAGTAGCCGGCGATTTGATTAGTTTATTGACATTTATAGTTTTAGCGGTTGTTTTGGTAAAAAGAAACAGTTGGTTTGGATGAAAAAGAAAGAATTTATATTCTTATTATTAATGGTGATACCGGCAACAATTGCGCTGTTTAAACCGGGATTTTATGGGGCTTCTGATGAGATGCATATCGCTTGGTTACAGCAAATGGATCAGGCAATTGTTGAGGGACAAATACCTCCAAGATATGTTTCCGACCTTAGTTTTGGTTTTGGCTATCCTCTGTTTAATTTTATTTCCCCACTGCCATATTATGTTGGGGAGATATTTCATTTTTTAGGCCTTTCATTCGTATATAGCATTAAAATGGTTTTTGTTATTAGTATTTTGGGTTCGGCGGTAGCGATGTATTTTTTGGTAAAACAAATGTCTGGTGGTTGGGTGGGGATGGCAGCGGCAACTCTATATATTTATTCGCCGTATAGATCGACAGATATTTACAATCGCGGGGCTTTGGGTGAGTCTTTGGCCTTTGTGTTTTTGCCACTTATTTTATATTTTTTGCTAAAAGTAAAAAAGTCTGTTAAGCAACATGAAAGTGTTAGGTGGATCGGGTGGGGAGCGATTACTACCGCGGCGTTGATTTTAACTCACAACATCGTGTCGTATATGTTTATTCCACTGGTAATAATGCTTGGAATAATTTTACTGAAAAACAGATTAAAAGAACTTATTTTATTTTTTGGATTGGGATTTTTGGGTAGTTTTTATTTTTGGTGGCCGGCTTTAATGGATAGCAGACTAATGAAATATGATACGGTTTTTAATTTTTTTGATCATTTTCCGGCTTTGAAGCAATTGTTGATCCCCTATTGGGGCTATGGTGCCTCGGTTCCGGGAAACTACGATACGATGTCGTTTTTTATCGGAGAGGTAAATTTATTGATTATGGGAATGTCTATAGTTCTTTTAATAAAAAGTTTTAAAAGTAAAACATTAAAGTTGGGAATAGTTTGGTGGTGGTGCCTGGCCCTGGTTATGTTGGCTATGGTAATGATGAACTTCAGATCCTTTTGGATTTGGGAACATTTTCCACTAATTGCCTATTTTCAATTTCCATGGCGGTTTTTAACCCTGATTGTTTTTGGATCGTCGATTTTGGTGACTATGATAACAACACGAAAAAATTATAAAATCTGGAGCGGCTTGATAATAATATTGGCGTTCGGATTTAATTATTATCGTTTTAAGCCAAATGATTTTTTAAATAGGGATGATAGTTACTATATCAACCGGTATATTCCAATACCGTCTCCAAGCAATGAATACCTAAACTTAAAGGAAGAGTATCTGAGATTACCTAAGGCAACAGAAGTAAGACCCAAGAATATTTATTCAAGAGTATTTCCGGAAAGTTTAGAAACACCATATATAAAGCCAATTAACCATTTGGATACGGAATTATCGACTGATTCGGATAAATCATTGACCCTTAACTACAATAAATATTATTTTCCGGGATGGGAAGCAATTATGGATAATAAGAAATTAAAGCTTTGGGCCGGTGAACCATACGGTCAAATTCAGTTTGATGTACCTGACGGTAAACATGAAATATTAATCCGATTTAGGGAAACTTTTAACAACCGGATTTGGGATATAGGATCAATGTTAACAATTGTGGGGTGTATATATCTCTTGGCCAGAAGACCGACTAAAGTGGAGTGACTAAATAGAATGCCTCGGCGCTAAGATAATACCTGTCGACCTTGGTGATGATTTTAAAGGAAGAACGGTTGGAAAGATTTTCGAATTGGCTTTGAGGTAAAACAAAAAGGCTATCAGATGAAGTCGGAGCCTGATCCCAGTTTAGGTGACCAAAAAAATAATGATTGTCAATTACCTGACCGGAAATAAGGCTATTGTCAATTGGTTGAATATTACGGACAAGATTTGGATCGTTGACGGGATTGGTATAGGGGAAATACAGAAGAAAGAAGGGTAGAAATGGTTCATAAGAATCAGAGAAATAGACAGGTTTTGTTGTAGAGATGGCTTTGGCGGCTAAAACTGCCTCCCTGAGGTTGTAGTGCCAAAAGCGAGCCGATAATTGGGGATAGTGAATAGTATATTGGTGCCAAAAGAGAAGAAAAGAGATAAGGTAAAACGGTAAAAATATTAAATACTTTTTTAGAGCTAAAGAGGAAAAATAAAGTAAGGGAAGAAGTATGAAGATAAGACGGGTAGCATGGGGTGTAACCGAATCGCGGGTTAAAGAAAAAGGGATGGGTGAAAAAATCAGAAATATAAGGAAAAACGTCCCGAGTTTATCTGGTTTTTTAAAATAAATAACTAACCCAATAAATATAAGAAGAAAATCGATCAAATAAAATAAACCGTGGTTGCCAAAACCCTGGCGAAGATTCCCATCACCTTGAAGAAATAAGAAAGTGGTAGAAAAGGAGGAAAAATAGTTTCCGATAAATTTTTCAATTACAAGTTCAAGTTTATTGTGAAGAATAAAGGAAAGAAGCGGAGTTTTGACACCGATTTCACCGGGATGAGACAAGAGTATGTCCTGGTAGCGAAGGGTGTCGGTGATCTGTTCGCGGTGGGGTTCAGTAAGTATACTAATATAGGAAAAACGATAGCCGGCCCGACCACGAACAGTGTCGATTATTAAAGGGGAAAGAAATAATAAACCAAAAAGAGACAAAATCACTAAAGATTTGGGGCTAATATTTTTTAAAGTTTTAGACCAAATTAAAAGCAGTAAGGGGACAAGAAAAACAATAAATAGTTTGGCGGTACTGTAAAAATATGGCGAGAGACATAGAAAAAGGAGTGATAATATAAGAAATAAAATTCGTGGTTTTTTTGTAAACTTGAGCCAAAGATGGATTCCGGCTAAAAGACAAAAAAGCATGCCGGAGACCTCAAAACCGATTCTTCCAAAATGAATCGACCAAGGAGAGAGGGTTAAAAGCAGCGCGGCCAGAAAAGAGTTAGTTAATAAATAAAAAACAATTATGGATAAAACACTGAATATTACCGAAGGAAGTCTGACTATTAATATGGGATCGGAGGTAAAAAAACTAACGAGAACTGAGGAGTAGATCTGAAGCGGGGTTCGCCAATCAGAGAAAGAGTGAAAATGGATAGGATATGGATTACCATAATAATCAGTCTGGAAATTTCGGAATGATTTAACTTGGTTAGCAATATCAACTTCATCGGAAAATAGAGCCGGAGGTAGTGAATGAAGATGATTTACTCTTAAAAACAGAGCCGTGAAGACAAGCAGAGTTAGGGTTATAATTTTGAGCAAAGGTGACTTCATATAAAGATAAGTTATTTTATACCAGTTTCATTTTAATATGGTTAATTCAGCTGATTTCCGGTATGGCTCTGGGTTACCCTCCAAGTGCAGTGCAGGTGGGTTTGGGAATAGAGGTGAACATTGTCAGGATTATTTCTTGGTTAATATTGGGTTTGGGAATTAACTATTTTTTTAACTCGTTGGCATTGGAGTGGAATATATTTGGATTAAGGGCAGCAATGCTTTTAGTGGTTATTTCACCATCACTTATGGCATTATGGTTAATTGATCCCTGGATATCGATGTATTTGGGGTTGTTGTTGGTGGGGTTGGCGCTATATTTTAAATCCAGAAATAATCTCGTATTAATCGTAATCGCAGCGACGATTTTTATATTTAACTTTTGGCAATACGGAAACAATTCATCAATATTTCGAGTTTTTAATTTAGAAAAAACTTCTACTGAAGTTATATCCCATTTCTTAGGTGAAGATAGCTTAAGCGAGAAGATTGATTTTCCGTTGTTTTTTAGAAGATTAGGATATAACAAATATTTTTTTGTATTCAAAAATCTAGCCAAAGAAAGTTTGGGTTTTATAAATTTTGAATCCTGGTTTTTCCAGGAGTTTCACCCAACAGACAATAAATCTTTTGTTATTTTATTCTGGCCGGCAGTTTTTCCGTTTTTTATAGGTTTGTGGTTTTTGGCGGATAGAAAAGAAAAAAGAAAACAAAACTTTATTTTAATATTAATCGGACTGGCTCTGTTAAATTATTTTTTCAACAATGGACCAATATATTTAAGACAAATATTGGCAGTATTGCCGTTGGTATTGATTATCGGAGATGGTTTTGAAGTAATTAAAAAGTGGAAATGGTTGATGGGATTAATGATATTTTTGCTTTTTTACGGATTTCAAG
>PEWA01000038.1 GCA_002780135.1 Candidatus Shapirobacteria bacterium CG06_land_8_20_14_3_00_40_12 | reverse complement strand
AACTCGGGAATTATTGGAACACCCTGTTTCTCTAGTTCTCGGTTGGCCATATTAATGGCAAAATCTAAGCTAACTAAGGAAGCACTAAGCAATATTGGCAATTGAAATGAAGCCAGTTTTTTACCTTCTTCACCGGTATATTCCAAGCTTCTCCTTGAAAGTAATAAGTTCTTATCTGCTAACGCCTCCTGCCTAGACGCATCTGTAAGTAATACTGGTTTTATAGGATTATCAGTTTTTGTCATAGGTTTTTATATTCGTAGAGACGCACGATCGCGCGTCTCTACGAATTATTAAAAAGAGATTGCTTCGTCGAAGACTCCTCGCAATGACGAGGGGGTTATTTAACGATTTCACCCTCCTCGACGTCTTTTTTTCCGCCGGAGGCGGATCCGCCTGTGGCGGAGTCTTCTGCCTTGGGTTCTTCGCCGGGAGCGCCTTGGGGTGGCTGTTGCTGGGCGTAAACCGCTTGGCCGATAGTCTGAAGAATTTGACTTAGCTCCTCGCTGAATTTATCAAATTCATCTTTTTTAGCGTCGGACTTAGCTAAAAGTTCTTTACCTTCTTTAATTTTTTCCTCAATTTTGGCCTTATCGTCGGCTTTTACCTTGTCGGCAAAATCCTTGAGACTCTTTTCGCCATTAAAGATAGCGGCATCAAGGCGGTTTCGGGACTCGGCTAAGCCCTTCTTTTCCTCGTCCTCGCGGGCATGGGCTTCGGCGTCCTTGGTCATTTTGGCCACTTCTTCTTCGGAGAGGTTGGTGGCATTTTGGATAGTGATCTTTTGTTCTTTACCGGTGCCTTTATCTTTGGCAGAAACCGACAAGATACCGTTGCTGTCGATATCGAAGGTAACCTCAATTTGAGGCGTGCCGCGAGGGGCCGGAGCGATACCGTCAAGAACAAAACGGCCCAGCGTTTTGTTGTCAGCCGCCATGGGGCGTTCTCCCTGCAGAACATTGATTTCCACCTGGGGCTGGTTATCAGAATAGGTGGTAAAGACCTGAGATTTTTTGGTCGGGACAGTGGTGTTTCTATCAATTAAGGGGGTCCGGACATTGCCGGCAGTTTCAATTCCCAAAGTTAAGGGGGTGACGTCAAGTAAAACGATGTCTTTGACTTCACCGGTTAAAACCGCACCCTGAACGGCAGCCCCAATGGCCACTACTTCGTCGGGATTAACGGTGGTATCCAGATCTTTGCCAAAAAATTCTTTGACTATATCTAGAACCTTGGGCATCCGGGTCATTCCTCCGACCATAACCACCTCAGTAATTTCGGACTTGCTGACTTTGGCATCCTTGAGACACTTTTCAACAGGGGGAATAGTTTTGGCGATAAGATCATCAACTAATTTTTCCATCTCTGCCCGAGTTAGTTTGACCGTTAGATGCAGTGGTTGACCGTCCTGTTGGGTAATAAAGGGCAAATTAATATCAGTTTCCACTGACGAGGATAATTCGATTTTGGCTTTCTCGGCGGCTTCGCGGAGACGCTGAAGGGCCTGAGGATCCTTAGAAAGATCGACGCCGGTTTGTTTCTTGAAGTTATCAACTAACCAGTCGGTAATCCGGTGATCAAAATCATCACCACCGAGGAAAGTGTCACCGTTGGTGGCTTTGACTTCAAAAACACCGTCGCCGATTTCCAAAATGGAAATATCAAAAGTGCCGCCGCCCAGATCGTAAACGGCCACAATCCCCTTTTTCTTTTTATCCAGACCATAGGCCAGAGCAGAAGCGGTGGGTTCGTTGACGATCCGCTCGACCTTGAAACCAGCAATTTCCCCGGCTTGTTTAGTAGCCTGACGCTGAGAGTCGTCAAAATAGGCAGGAACGGTGATAACCGCCCGTTCGACTTTTTCACCTAAATATTTTTCGGCATCGGTTTTGGCTTTTTGCAAGATTTTGGCGGAAATTTCCTGGGGAGTATAAACCTTGCCCTTGATTTCGACCGCGGCCATGCCGTCTTTACCGGAAACAATTTTATAAGAAACAATTTTTTTGGTTTTGGCGACTTCGGCATCGGTAAAGCGACGACCCATAAGACGTTTAATACTACTAATGGTATTTTCGGGATTAAGAACCATCTGGCGTTTAGCCAAATCACCGACTAGGTTTTTAATAACTTCAACTACTGATGGGATAACATTGCGACCCTCAGAAGTGAGAATAACTTTGGGAGTACCACCCTCCATAACGGCGACACAAGAGTTGGTGGTGCCTAAATCGATACCGATGATTTTGTTGGACATATTTATTTAATTTCTAATTTATAATTTCTAATTTCTAATTTAAAGTTTTTAATAAAACCTCTCAGGAGGGTTGGGTGTTAGATTTAGTGTCTAAATCCTGACCAACAACCACACCGGCGGGACGAAGACATTGATTATTCAATAAATAGCCGGCTTTCCTAATGGATAAAACTTTGTTTTTGGCACCCGAAGCTGCTTCCAGACATTCCATAGTAGCCGGATCGAAGTCTTTACCGAGGGCGTCGATAGGAGTGAGACCAAAAGAAGAGAGGGTGGATTTAAATTTAGTAATAGCCATTTCTAAGCCTTTATCCTGAAGATGAGATTGCGCTAACTCAAAATCATCGAGGGCCTCAAGAAGTTTAGCAATAATGGAAACGGTGATTAGGAAAACAAAAGATTCCTTTTCCCGCTCAATTCTATTTTGAAGATTGATGTAATCAGCCAGAGATCGCTTTAATTTGTCCTCAAGCTCGGCAATTTTAACAGACTGATCAAGATTAGGAATGGGTTTAGTTTTGGACATAAGGGGTTAACCACTAATGGTGGATAAAAGCTCCGCAAAATAATCAACGGTGGGAACAATGGTCTGATAGTGAATCCTGGCCGGACCGATAATGCCGACAATCCCCCGATGGGGACCGGATTGATAGGTCTGATAAATAAAACCGCAGGGCTCAAGATGCTCCATTCCTAAATCCTCGCCAACCAGAAGATGAATTATTTCAGCCGAAGAAGCTAGGGCGGGGTCAACTCCGGCCTTGGAAATTATTTCAAACCAAAAAGCGGGGTTGTCTAAAAGAGATAAAACGGTTTTAGTAACGTCAATGTTGTAAAACTCCGGTTCTTCGAGTAAATTTGAGGCGCCGTAACTGTAGATGGCTCCCTGATCGGTGGTGGAAATGGCTAAAGAGCGGGTCTTGGCAGCTAGTTCCCGGGTGACTTCTTTTAATAGTCTTTCAAATTCATTTCGATAATCCCAAACTTTTTCTTTGACCCCAATTTCGTCAGAGACGGACATAGATTTGGGGGTCATCAGGTGCCGGACATAATATTTGAGTCCCATAGAGGTGGGACAGCGCCCGGCAGAGAGATGAGATTTTTTTAGATATCCCAATTGAGTTAGGGCGGCCATTTCATTGCGGATGGTAGCCGAGGAAATACCGAGATTGTACTTGCGCTCCAGGTTTTCCGAACCAACCGGTTCGGCGGTTTCAATAAATTCCTCGGCGATACATTTAAGAATTTTGATTTGACGTTGGGTTAAGTCAGCCATAATATTAGCAATATGATAGCCCGAGTGCTAAAAAGTGTCAAGAGGGATGTTTTTAATCCCTCTAAATCTCCCTTTGACAAGGGAGACTTTAATATAATGAATTTATGAAAGATATTGAAATTGAAGCCATAAACTCAAAAAGGGGTTGTGTTGGATATTTACCACAACTAACTTGGGCATCAAAGAAAAATCGGAATACCCCAACTGAGGCTGAAAAAAAGATATGGAATGAGGTATTAAAGAAAAGGCAAACTGGATTTATATTTTTGAGACAAAAACCAATTTTTAGATTTGTTATCGATTTCTACTGCTCAAAACTTAGACTGGCTATTGAAATCGATGGCGGTTATCACATTAAGAAAAAAGATTACGATGAAGAAAGAGATAAATTTCTAAAACAAATTGGTATCGAAACAATCAGATTTTCCAGTGAAGAAGTGGTTAATAATATAGATAAGGTGAAAAATGAGATTTTCTCCCTTGTCAAAGGTCTTTAGATCCTCGGAGGGGAGAGAAGCGGCGAAGCCGAGAGGGATTAAGGCCTAAGGCTGATTTTGTCGGTGACACGGAGGAGAGCGCGGGTGCGGGTGGTGTTGACACTATCATATTGTTTAGCTAAAGAATCAATTTTATCGCCAATCTTGCTAAATTCTTCATTGTAACGGTTGAATTCTTTTTCAAAGATTTTGATCTGGGTGATGATGGCTTGGACATTTTTTTGATAGCGAAAATTTTCATAAGCCTGACGGATCATCCGGAGAATGGCGGTAAAGGAAAAGGGGCCGGCAAAGATAACCTTTTTATTAAAGGCTTCTTCTAAAATATCGGGAAATTTTTCGTAGATAAAAGAGAAAATCATTTCATTAGGAATAAAAACGACGACAAAATCAACCGTATTTGATTCCGGATCAATATAGTCTCTAGTGGATACTTCAGCAATTTTCTTTTTGATATCCTGTTCGAATAATTTTAAGTATTGAGTTTTTTGAGCCGAATCGGTGGTTTCACTCATTTTAATAATGTTACTGTAGGGAAACTTGGAGTCGATGTTGACCTTGGTTTTGTCGGGCAAGAAGAGGGTAAAGTCGGGGCGGGATGAGCCCTCTGATTCCTGTTTACTGTAATCGGTACCAATGACAAAACCGGATTGTTTGAGTAAATCTTCGGCGACCTTTTCCCCAAAAGCACCACGAAGCTGGTTGTTGCTTAAAACTTTCTTTAGCCCTTCAGTAGAGGCGGAAAGTTCTGAAGTAATTTTTTTATAGCTCTCCAGCGATTCTTTAAGACTTTCGAAATTGCCGATTCTCTGGGCTTCGGCTGATTCGAGTTTCTTTTGATTTTTGTCAAGATCGGTGGTGAGACGTTTTAAAAGAGATTCAATAGCATCTTTTTTACCGGCGAGATCGGTTTGAATTAGTTTTTGACTGTTACTCAATTTGTCGTTGGCCAGAGAGACAATAGTGTCGATGGTTTTGGGGTCGATTTGAGATGAGGGAGATTTTTTTTGAAGATAAATAAAATAAAAAATGGATAGTAAAATTAATACCAGAAGAATGTAGGCAAAGGTCATGGTTTATTTTACAGTATTTAACCCCTCCGTTCCTCGATAAACTCGGGACACCTCCCCTTGCCTGCTGCAAGAGAGCGGCCGGGAATTTTGGTGGTATTAGGAAAACATTTTGTCATCGGTGACGATAATGGAAATATTTCAATCCAACCAAAAGGTTGAAATAAATTTTTGCTAAAATGGTTGAATGATCCTGGGACACAGTGAATTAAAAAAATTATTAAAGAGCGATAATTTGGTTACGAATTTAGCCGAAAGAGAACTTAAAGATCCGGAGGGTTGTGTATTTGACCTACGAATAGAGAAAATTTATTCACTTAAAGGAAAAGCTTTTTTGGGGATTGAGGAGCGGGAAACTCCGGATCTGGTGGAAAAAGCGTCATACGACCCTAAGAAAAAAAGTACATTTGTTTTTATGCCGGGAAAATATTATCTAACCAAAACAATAGAAGAAGTAAATTTACCTGATAATATTGCGGTTTTATTTAAACCAAGAGGAACAACTTACCGGTCGGGTTTAGTAATCAGAACCGGCATTGCTAATCCGGGATATCACGGACCACTTTACTTCGGAGCTATCAACGAAGGACCAGTGCCGGTGGAAATCGAAATGGGATCAAGATATGTTCAATGTTTTTTCTTGGAAGTTAAGGGTAAACCGGTTCACAGTTACCGGGGTCAGTGGCAGGGGGGCCGGGCTTCAACTAAAGGCAGAGAAAAACAGATTTAAGACCTGAAGTATTTATTAAATAAATGATGGAGGTGGTCGGGGTCGGGACAGGTAGCAGAAGGAGAGAATTTAAAAGAGGTGATTTTGGAATAGACGTCTTTAATTACTGTCTCCATATCAGAAATAGCCCCGGGAGTAATTTTAAAAGAGTGTTTAGCAAAAGAACCGTTGGCTTTGGTTTCAACAAAATCAATGGTGCCGGAGATAACATTATAGCCAAAGCCGGGGCTGTGGTCAGCCAAAATTTTGTAAAAAACCAACTGGCGGAAATAATCGCCGTCGGGTTTTAATTCTTTATATTTGTTGTCGGGAGATCCGGTTTTGAAATCGACGACATTAACATTATGACCACTTAAGATTTCAATCTTATCTATTTTGCCGGTGATGGGGATTTTGTCAATATCCGCCAAATAAGGTTTAAAGTCGTGTTCAACTAAGCATTTACCGCCAAATTCGGAAAGGTAGTGTTGATAATATAAGGTCAGCGCCTCGTGTCCCCTCTTTGATAAAGTGACCAGATCAAGAGGAGTTAGTAATTCCCGCGCTAAATTTTTGTCAAAAATAACCAGTAACTCATCCAGAGATGGAAGTTTGGGAGTGGAATTTAAATAAGCCAGCGCACCATGGACACTGGTACCAAAAGAGAGGGAAGAATTTTTAGATTTGGGGAGACGGAGAATGGTGTTGATAAAAAAACAAAAAGGACATTTGTGATAGGAATTAATGTGGCTGATATTAAGACGATAAAGATGGTCGAAAAAATATTTTAAATAATCACGCAAATTAGCGGATTGAATTTTGGTTTCTTTCGGAGAAAACCGGGACCGAAGAGAATCAACTTCAATTTGGGAATCGGGACCCTGAATCTCGATAAATTGAGGATCAATTTCGGAAAGAAAACGGGTGGGGGGCTGCTCCCGACCTTCGGGATTTATCTTGGTATAGGAGAGATAAATTTGATTTTGAGCCCGGGTAAGAGCCACATAAAAGAGACGGCGGCTTTCCTCAAGCTCGAGATCGATATTAGCAGTCAAGGGCTCGGAACGTAAAACTCCCAAAGGCAGAGTGATTTTATTAAGGCCTCTAGCCGATTCCCAACGGGCGGCTAAATTTTTTATAAGAAAGACATGTTCAAATTCCAAGCCCTTGGCTTTGTGAACGGTTAACAGTCGAATGGAACGGGGGTCATCGGATAGAAGCGGCGGAGAAACCAAAGAAAGGTTATTGTCGATATAAACAAAGAGGCGGGCAACAACGTCATCGAAAGAAAGAGGGGTAGCGGAGCGTTGAATTTTGAATTCGGAATAGAGTCTGTTTAATTGTTTAAGGGATTCGATATCCTGATGTTTTAAAATATATTTTAGATATTTAAAACGGCGAATGGCCAGATTAAATAATTTGTCGGGGGGTAAATTAGCTTTGAGTTTTTGAAAGCGGCTAAGCCGCTTTTCAAATTTGGTTAGATGTTTTTTAAATTTGAGGGATAGTTTTGGTGATTTTGGGTCGTGAAAGTAGCGGTAAAGAGAAAGGGAAGGAAAAGATAAAAAAGAAAAATTGAGAACTTTATTTTTTAGGATAGTGTCGTCGGGGCGGGATAAAAGTTTTAATAAATCGAACAACTGAAGAATAAGAGGCTGCTGCAAAATATTGGTGCCAAAATCTTTGACATATTTGATTTTGAGGGCGGAGAGAGCTGGTAGCAAATCGAAAATATCGGCGTTGTTTCGAAATAGTACGGCAATTTTTTGAGGAGAGACGCCGGCATCAATTAATTTTTTAATTTGGGAGGCTACCCAATAAGATTCTTCGATTTGGGAATCAGCCCGGTAGAGATTAATCGGGTCGGGATTATAGGAACGAGCGGCAATTAAACTCTTGTCGATACCCTTGATTTGGGTGGCAATCCGGTTAAGGTTGCGGGAAATCAGAGAGGTGGTGGAATCTAAAATGAGCCGGTGGGAGCGGTAATTATTACGTAAAACTAAGGGTGTGGTTTTATAAGTTTGATAAAAGTTGTAGACATTTTCAACCGAGGCGCCCTGAAAACGAAAGATGGATTGATCGTCGTCGCCGACGACAAAAATGTTGGGGAGGTCTTGCCCGGAACATAAAAGAGAAATAATTTCATTTTGGGAAGCCGAGGTGTCCTGAAACTCGTCAACTAAAATATATTGAAATTTTTCCTGATAGGAGGATAAAAGCGAAGGGTTATTCTTAAAGGCATCAATGACCGAGAGAATCATATCGTCAAAGTCAAAACGGTGACGAACAGAAAGTTCTTTTTGATATCCCGGAAAAATTTCGGATAAGGCCAAATGTTTGGGATATTGAGAGACGACATTTTCGTAAAAACCGGTGAGGGTGGATTTTAAATCTTTGGCCGATGTTAGGTCTTTTAATAGTGAGGAAATTTTGGTTTGGTAAGTACTGTTTAATTCTTTGAGGTGAATAATTTTGTTAATAATTGAGGCGATAGTGTCGAGATTTTTGGGATAGGCAGTAATAGATTTTAGCTGGTCATAAAAGGGTTTGACAATTTCTAAATATTTTTGTTCGCCTGATACTAAGGATTGATAAAGTGAAGGAGAAATATTTTCTTTTTTAAGAGACTCAAGAGCCGAAATTAAAGCACTCTGATAATAGTAAGTGTCGTTGGGAGTTTTGAGAGGTGAATCGGAGGGAAGGGCATCAATTAGGCGGCGGATGATCTGGATAGTTTCGATTTTGTCGAGAGGTTCGGAATCAATATTAAATTGAAAAAAATGCTGGGGGTTACTTCTAATAATTGATTGGCAAAAGGCGTGAAAGGTGTTGACCCGAATCGAATTGGCGCCGGCTCCGATGAGGGACAGGAGCCGAGCACGCATGTTGAGAGCGGCGGAATCAGTAAAGGTAAGGCAAAGAATATTGCCGGGGTTAACCTGAGTCTGTTTTAAAATATTGCCAATTCTTAGGGCGATAACTTGAGTTTTGCCGGTGCCGGCGCCGGCGACCACCAAAACCGGCCCCTCAATAGTATCGACGGCTTTTTTCTGCTCGGGGTTGAGCTTTTGGTATTCGATTTCAAAAGAAGTTGCCACTAGCTAATTGTATCGTAATTTTCCTTGATCAATTCAAACCCACCCAGCCCAGCAACTACTGGGCCACCCTCCCTTAACAAGGAGGGTGTTGGTAGAGACGGTGGCGAGGTCGGTAGAGACGGTGGCGAGGTCGGTAGAGACGGTGGCGAGGTCGGTAGAGACG
>PEWA01000006.1 GCA_002780135.1 Candidatus Shapirobacteria bacterium CG06_land_8_20_14_3_00_40_12 | reverse complement strand
GACGATCAGCACGGTACCGCCATTGTAGTTTTAGCTGCCTTGATTAATTCCCTAAAGTTGTCCGACAGGGAAGTTGCCACTACCAAAGTTACTATTTGTGGCGCCGGTGCCGCCGGTACCGCCGTTTCCAAACTTCTTTACCTCTTTGGTGTCAAAGATATTATCATGGTTGATTCCAAAGGTATTATTTCTTCTGCCCGCACCGATCTCAACGACGCCAAAAAAGAATTTTTAGTTTTTACCAACCCTCAAAATCTATCCGGTGATTTGGCTACTGCCGTAACTAGTCGGGATGTTTTTATTGGTGTTTCCGGTCCCAATCTCTTGACTGCCGATATGGTCAAAAGCATGGCTGTCAAACCCATTATTTTTGCTATGGCCAACCCCGCCCCGGAAATCGACCCCCAAGTCGCAAAAGATGCCGGCGCCTTTATTGTTGGCACCGGTCGTTCCGATTATCCCAATCAAATTAATAATGTCTTGGCTTTTCCCGGTGTTTTCCGCGGGGCTCTTGATCATCGGGTTACTAAAATCACCGATGAAATGAAACTCGCCGCCGCCGCCGCCCTCGCCGCCTATCTTCCCGAGTCCGAGCTTTCCATCGACAAAATCCTCCCTAGCCCTCTCGATAAAGGCGTTGTCGCCGTTATCGCCGCCGTGATTCGCTAACGTAGATATTTTTGTCCACTAATTACCGATTTACCGGTTTTATTCTCAATTTCTTTTCTGGCCACTCCTGCTACTCCACCACCCTCCTGTGCCACTTTTCTGTTTTCCGGGAAATTCTTTGGTTTTTTAACCTTTGAAATTTCAGTAGTACTTGCTTCGGCCAACATATTTAGCACTAATTCCAGATTGGTCATATTGTCCCGCAGGTTTTCTTTCTTTAATTCTTTTATCTTCTTGTATTGTTTTGTCGATAGCCCGGCCCAGGCGTAAGTAATGTCATCAGTCAATATTGCAAACTCACTGCCTTTGTTTACACCTCGTTCTTGCCACTCATCAGTTAAATCTTTTCTAATTTCGATACTTTTTAATCGCAAATTTACCCACTCTGGTGTTCGTCCTTGTTTCAGATAAGAATTTAGTGCCCGGTGAATTGCCTTTTCCGGGTCAATCGTTTCTTCAACTCGTTCATACCCCACTCTTGCCAGCCATAATTTAAATGGCTCAGCTTTAGGTGAAGGGATAGACTGTATAAGTCGAAATATTGTTTCCGTGTCAGCTACATCTGTTTCACGCATTTTGCCGTCGGTAGCTTCTAATTCCAACTGTACGATTTTTTCGTACACTTCACTTCCTTCCAAAATTAATCTGCTTTTCAAATCGGACCAGTAACGTCGGGGGATCGAACTATCTGTTAGAGCCTCAATCACGTCAATCACTGAAAAATACCAAATTTCTTTTTCCTCATTCCAGACTTTTCTAATTTTTCTTTGATCAAACACCACCACGTCAGAGGTTGTTTTTATTTGTTTCATAATCTATTAAAACCCGAATAAAACCCAAAGTCAATAGATTATTTTATCTCCATCATTTCCTTCATCCGAGCCAATCCGGCTTTAGGCCCACTTTCCTCAAAGTGTTTTCGCGCCGGTTCCAGTTTGGCAATAATCCAATCAGCCAACGCATTTTTTAAATCCAAAGGAAATAATTTTTCCGCCTGATAATCCGCCACCAAATCAGCCACTTTGGTGTAGGTGACATCACCACCAAACTTTTCTGGACGATTAATTACGAATTCACCTGTTTCTTCCCCCCAGAAAACCAGTGTCTTGACCCAGTTAATTAGAGGGTTAAATTCCGTCTCTTTTGGTGGACCATAAGCTTTTTTAATTTTCTCCCGGATTTCTTCCGGAGTATCATGGACAAAAATAGCACTTCCCGGTTTTGATTTACTCATCTTTAATGTTTCTTCATCTTTGTGGTCAACATCAGGTGATGCCAATCCGGCAATTAAGTTTTGATGAATTGCCACCGGTGTCCACCCGGCCACTGCCGGGCCTACTTCTCGGGCAATCACGTGAGCTTTTCTCTGATCAATTCCGGCGTGAGCCAAATTTACGTTCATGGTAAAAATATCGGCCACCTGCAGTGGGGGATAAAAGAGCGTCGCCATGTCCACCTCCGTTCCCTGTTTCTTTCCCATAATCGAGACAGATCTTAAGTTCCGCGACAGGGTAATATGTTTTCCCACCCTCATAAATGTTTCCCAGTGTTCCGGGTGTTGTTCGTATAAAGTTTTTCCCATAATAAATTCCACTTGCGACTCATCCACACCGAAACATTTTAACGAGGCAATTAACCCTTCTTTAAAATAACCTTCAGTCGCTTCCCTGATATTTTCCCAATTACCCCCCATTTTATTATTAAGATACGAATGAAAATCCGCCAGGAATATCTTACATTTCACTCCGGCTTTGACAAAATCAGCTATCTTTCCCATTGACATCAGTCCGGTGCCCAAATGCACCAGTCCCGATATTTCAAAACCAATATAGTGTTGAATGGGTTCGCCGCTTTCAATTAATTTCTTCAGGTCGGAAACCGTCAGCACCTCCTGACAGTTGCGGGTGATTAGGTGTAGTTTTTCGGCCACCTCACCATTTGTCGTTACCGTGATGGCAAATTTTCCCACCTCACATTTTAGGATAGCCATTACTTCATCTTTCTTAACGTTAAACCCCATTTTGATTTCTCCGGTTCCCACACTCCAAACCGACATC
>PEWA01000055.1:715-9616 GCA_002780135.1 Candidatus Shapirobacteria bacterium CG06_land_8_20_14_3_00_40_12 | reverse complement strand
TGCCGCCAATATCCCTCCCAATATTGCCGCTACCCCGGATGCTCCTTGTTCTGCTGCTCCAATATGCCCCATATATTTTTCCAATTCTTCTTTTCTATCGGATTTATTCAAGCTGTCATACAACAAAGCATCATTGTTTCCACTGTTTAATGCTCTGGCCAACCCCTCCAAAATTGCCCCCACTACCAACCAACCATAGTTTAAACCAACAGCGTATGCCACTCCCATTAGAGCTAAAAATAATCCGCTTAATATGGTCGTATATCTTCTTCCGATTAAATCAGAAAACACTCCCGTCGGTATTTCAAAAACGGCACTACTAATCATCGCTATTGAAAACACGCTCAAACTCAGGACATATGACCCGGTCACTTTGGCAAAATAAATCGCCATAATCGGTGCCCACAGATTAAACCCGACCAGAAACCCTTGCCAGGTTAAGATTTTTATATTTCTCGAAAAGTCCACAACTTCGATTATATCTTATGCCGACTTCCTAAATTCTTCCAAATTCTTCTTTAATCTTTCCACTTCTCCCTTCGTGTTTCCATTATTTTTAAATTCTTCCAACAGTATTTTGCTCATCCCCATTTTAATCGCTTCTTTCCGGGCCGCTTTATAGTTGATATTCCACAGCCATGAGGCGATATTTAATACCCATTCCGCTCTGGTAGCTACCAGGTTATTATCAATCGGCTCTTTTGCCTCCAATCTCATCCAAACCAGGGGATTTATCCCTGTCCCTTCAATCTTTCTATCCTCAATATCTTTTTCCATTTCTTTCCAGTCCTCAAAACAGGCCAGCTTATCCGCATCCCGGATAAATTTTGCATACCGGTTTTTACCTAAATATTCTTTCCGACTATGCCACATTATCGCTTCTGTTATTTCAGCTTTATTACACCAGATATTTTCCCAATCGAAAGAAAACTCTGATATCATTTTCGCCCCCAAACTAGCATGATCAATTCCTGTGTCTATGTCCGAGTAACTGTTTTGTTTAACTTGCGGAAAACGCCCCGTATCATGCAAAAAACAAATTATTATTGCCTGTTTTTTGTTCCACCCTGCCTCCTTAAAGTTTTTTAAAAGAATATTTCCCCACTTTACCACTTTTAACGTGTGCCGGGCTTTATATTTTACTTTCCAACTTCCCCATTTATTATCAGCATCCCTAAAATTTTCTGCCACAATTTTTTCTAACCATTCCGCAATTTCTTCCGGTATCCATTTTTTCACTATTGGATTTTCAAAGAATTTCTTATTCATATCCCAGCATTTTCCGTAATTTATTCATATCCTCTACCACTATCTCTCTTTTATCATTGTCAATCAATCCCGCTTTTTCCAGTTTCAGCATTTGCAGTGTTACCGTTTCCCGGGTCAAACCGGTCAGACTTCCTATTTGTTTGTGAGTAATTTTGAATTTTACCGCCCTCTTTTTGCCCCTGTCTTCACCAAACTCATCTGCCATTGAATAAATTAATCCGGCAATTTTAGTATAGGCATCTCCGGCAATTGTCTGAATTATTTGTGAGGTAAAGTCAATGAATTTTCTTAAAAACGACCCCACCACCTCAGTTCTGATCTTAGAATTATCAGTCAACATTTTCATAAATTCGTCTTTAGGCGCTTTCCATACCTCCACCGGTGTCATTGCTTCAATAAAATGCCGGTTTCTAATTCCGGTAAGGGCCGAAATCAGGGAGAAATAAAACAGGGGTTTAAACATCTGGATACTTGTTTCTTTCCCGTCCTTTGACACTAAATAAATCCTAAAAAAACCTTTTTTGACAAAATATATCCCCCCAAAATCATCTCCCGGTTGAAACAACACCTCTCCTTTCCTATACCTTTTTAAGGGATATTTAGAAAAAAAACGCGTTAAATACCTTATTGTTTCTTCGTTCATATTTTTGTCAATTGTTTTTGCCATCCGGCAATAATATCAAAACTTTCCTGAAAAAAACCGGGACGCCGGATATCAATTCCCACACTCCTCAACATCTCATTCGGATTTTTACTTCCTCCCACCTCCAATATCCTTTCAATTCGTCCCCGCCAAATTTTCGGATCTTTTTTATATCTGGCGTACAATCCTAAGCTCAACAATTCCCCGAAATTATAGGCATAACAATAAAAAGGACTGGCAAAAATATGGGAAATATATGACCACTCATATCGAAAATTCGGTGATACTAAAACACTTTCTCCAAATTGATCTTTTAGGTTTTTAAAATATAAATCTGACAAATCTTCGGCCCTTAACCCTTGGGGAACCTTTTTGTGGGCTTCTTTTTCAAACAATATAAAATAATTTTGGCGGCAGACCGTGGCATAAGCATCAGCCATTTTATCGGAGAGCATTGCCTTCCTAATTTCCCCATCTTTTTCCCTTAAAAGAATTTCCTCAAACAATATCATTTCCGCCAAAGTCGAGGCCGTTTCCGCCAGTGGTAAGCTGGCATTTTGGGTTGAGGGATAGTGACCTGCCGCATACATCGAATGAATTCCGTGTCCTGCCTCGTGGGCTAGAGTTGACACATCCCGCTGTTTTCCGGTGAAATTCAGCATTATATATGGTTTAATTTTTGGCGATATGGTGGCACAAAAAGCCCCACTTCTTTTATCTGTTTTTGGCATCCAGTCAATCTGTTGCCCCTCAATCAATTCTTTACCGAATTTATAAAATTTATCCGAAAATTGGGAGAGACTTCCCAGCACCAATTCCTTAGTCTCTTCGATTGTATATTTTTTTTCCTTTTTAACAATCGGTGCATACACATCACTTCTCTCAAGTTTTTCTTTCCCTAATTCTTTTGCCTTCCATATAAAATATTCCTGAAAAATACCTCTGTTTTTACTGCAGCTACCAAGTAGTTCCTCCACCGCCTCATCCGGGATATCATTAGCTAGGTTTCTCACTGCTATCGCACTTTTGTACCCCCGGAGTTTCATCTCATAATTCCAATCCTTAATTACGGCTTGATATATGGCAAAAAACTTCGGTAAATTTTCTTTTTGTTTTAAAAGTAGTGCCTGATAAGCCACTCTTCTCACCTCATCCCTTGGGTCATAAACCAGTGCCAGTAATTCCGACTGGGTTTTTATTAATTTCTTTTTTCCGTCTATTTCTATCTCGTATTCCATCTCCGCCGATATCATTTCCCTTAGTTCCTCTAGCACCCCCATGCCGTTGACGTCCTTATTAACAATTATGTTTTCCTCATGCTCCGGGAGACTATATTTAGCCAACAATCGGCTTCGTTTTAGTCCGTATTCCAAATCAGTTATCACCCCAAAAATTCTTTTGGCATTTTTATCGTCTAATTTTGGTTTCCTCTTGCCTTTAATCCACAACGACATTTTTATTCCCACCTCGCTCCATCTTAGGGCTAAATTTTCTACCTTTGATTTTAATAACTTCGCTTCAGCATCTTTTTGGTTAACCGCTTCCATCAATCCCGGCAAACCACCGAGTCTCGCCATTTTTTCTTCCTCTTCTTCTGAAAATTCCAGAATCTCTTTAAATTTTTCTTTCGAGATATCAGGCTTTAACTCGCCGACATATTTCCTCATTTTTTCCAAATCATTTTCAATTTCCCTATATAAATTACCAAATTGACCTATCGGTAAAATATCATCAAGTTTCCAAGTTTTTTTCATAAAACCTTTTATTTATTTCTTCTCCTACCCTAAGTCCGGTTACTGCCGCATGAAGCAAATTGGCACTCACTCCTGCTCCGTCACCGCAGGCAAATAAATTTTTTATTTCAGTTTCCAAACATGGACTTAAAGATGGTCCGGCCGAGAAAAATTTAACTTCATTCCCGTACAGTAGTGTATCAAATGAAAATATTCCCGGCGCTAATTTATCCATTTCTTTTAGCATTTCCAGGAGATTACTTAGGTGGCGGTATGGTAGTGAAAAAGCCAAGTCGCCCGGTACCGCCGTGTTTAAACTGGGTTTTACTTGGCCACTTTTTATCCTCTCTACTGTTGATCTTCTCCCGGCCAGTAAATCGCCCAGCCTTTGGACCAAGACACCCCCTGATAGTAAATTGGCCAGTCCGGTAACATAGGACCCGTATAAGTTTGGTTGATTAAACGGTTGAGTAAAAGAATTTTTAACCAACAGAGCGAAATTTGTGTTATTCGATTTACGGTCACTGAAGGTATGACCATTAACACTTATTACCGGATGACCATTAACTCCTACCACTTCGTCAGTTACAAAACCATTCGGGCACATACAAAAAGTTCTCACAAAATCGTCAAAAGTTTTTGTTCGATACGAAATTTTTGCTTCGTATAATACATCGGTTACCTTTTTCATTACTTTAGCCGGTACTTCCACCCTTACTCCGATTTCCACCGGGTGAATGATTTTTTTTAAGCCCATTTTTTCCACTTCCCCAGTAAACCAACCACTTCCGCATCTGCCCGGAGCTACCACCACCCATGATGCCAAAATTTCTTTTTCTCCCCTCAACCGTACCCCTCTTACTTTTTTTTGCTCGTCTACCAATATTTCTTCCACCTCAGCCTCAAACTTGATTTCCATATTTTGCCTTAAGTGGTCATACATCTTTTCTAACACCTCAAATGTTCTTCCGGTCCCGATGTGGCGGATAGGGCTGATCTTGATTTCCAATCGGGTTTTTTTTAATGCTTTTTCAATCATTGCTATTTTCCTTTGATCCGTGCCGTATAACTTCTTCGGTGCTCCATATTTTACCCAGATCTGATCAGCTTTTAACACCAGTCTGACAAAGTCTTCTTCTTTCAGGTAATCGGTAATTTTTACTCCGATTGCTGTAGTTGAAATGTTTAGTTTTCCGTCCGAATATGCCCCACTCCCGCCCCAACCGCTCCCCACATCCCTCACCCCTTGTTTTACCCTGTCTTCAAGGCTTTTGCCTTTGTCTAACAATAATATTTTTTGATTGCTTTTAACTAGTTCCAAAGCTGTAAAAATACCCGCCGGTCCGGTTCCAACTATCACCCCGTCGTACTTTTTAAAACTCACTTGTAAACATTATCCTTATTCCTCTTTACTGTCAAGGAAAAATTTTTTTAAAATATATTTCTGCGATTTCCAGCCAATTTTCGGCGCCTTTTTAATCCCAAACCACCGGATATCACTATTCTCTTCATTATCAGTTTTTATCTTTCTTCCCGATGTTTTTACTTTATAAAAAAACACTAAATTTCCCGGTGCCCGGAAGTCATCACTAGTTTGTACCACCTCTATTAATTTGCTTTGTAATATCTTCAAACCGCATTCTTCTTTTACCTCTCGTTTTAGCGTATCTTCAGGATGTTCTCCAAATTCAATAAAACCGCCGGGAAACATCCAGCTGTTTTTAAATGGTTCTCTTATTCTTTTAACCATCAACATTTTTCCGTTTCTGGTAATAACTGCCGCCACCGAATCAAAAGCTTGGGGATAATAAACCCAAAGGCACTTAGGACAATACTTTCTTATTATTTCTTCATCTTCCCTTTGCGCCAGTTGACTTTTACAAAAAGGACAGTAAAGATAATTAGGTGCGTTAATTTTTAACACAAGCTATTTTACATGAAATCAATTTTCAAAAACTGGTCCAAAGGTTCGATTCTTTTAACTGATGTTGGTTGGGGTGATAGTGGCAAAGGTAAATGTGTTAGTTACCTCCAGGCCGATATCGGCGCCAAAATCATTGGTGGCAACAATGCCGGCCATACCATAGTTACCGACAAAGGTAAATTCTCTCTCGGCTATATTCCCAGCACCATCACTAATCCCCAAACCATGAATCTTATTGGGCCGGAGGTTGTCATTAATTTAACCTTCCTTAAAAATGAAATTGAAACCCTTAACGATCAGGGTTTTAAAATCTCTCCGGCCACTTTTATTCTCGACCCTAATTCTCATTTAATTATGCCTTGGCATAAAATCAGAGACGCTCTTTCCGAAGAAGCCAAAGACCACCTGGCTATTGGCTCACTTCATCTTGGGGTTGGTTGGACCTATAGCGACCGGGTCAACCGCTGCGGACTCCGCCTTCTTGATTTATATGACCGTCAATGGCAGGAAAAACTTCTCGATGAGCTGGCTAATCAGGAAGTCTTAATCAAACAAATGGCTCAGGAAGTCAAGCGAAAAACCGGCCACGCTAGTCAGGTTGATCAACAGTTGGATTCAAAACAAATCATTAAAGATTACCGGGATTACGGACAATTTTTTAAACCATATCTTCAGGACACTATCGCCTATATTTGGAAAGCCATCAATTCCGATAAAAAAATTGTTTTTGAAGATTCTCATGGAGCCATGTTGGATATCAGCCATGGTTCCTGGCCTTACACCACCGGTGTCAATGTCGCTCTCGGAGCCATCTATCGTTCTTTTGGCGGCAAAACCGTCCGTAGTCTCAAACGGATTTTAGTAGCTACCAAGGCCTATCAAACCCGGGTAGGTGGTGGTCCCATGCCCACCGAAGATAGTGAAATTTTTGGCAACCTGCTAAGACAAAAAGGTAGTGAAATGGGAGCCCGATCCGGCCGCCCCCGACGCTGTGGACCCATCGATCTTCCCTTAATTCGCTACGGACTCAATGTTGCCGGAGTTGACCCGTCTGACGAAATCGCCCTGACCAAACTGGATGTTCTTTCGGGTTTTAACACCATTCCTCTTTGTGTTGCTTACCAGTTCCAAGGTAAAAAATATTCTGCTATTCCCCATCCTGATGCCCAAACATTATTTCAGGTAAAGGCTATTTATCACCACCTGCCCGGCTGGAAAGAAGACATCAGTAGTATCCGGAATTTTAAAGATTTACCGGTTAATGCCCAAAAATACGTTCTTTTTATTGAAAAACAACTCAGGCGAAATATTACTTTTATTGGTGTTGGCCAACACCAAAATGCTGTAATTTTAAGATAATATGGTCAAACCCCAATTTCAACTTAACCCTGCTGATATCACCCTTCGGGAGGGGACTGCTATTTCCAATCTTGACGGTCGGCTTTGGCAGGAAGTTGGGACCACCATTGGTCGTTATTTTGGCGACGAAGCCATGGTCCGTGGTCGGATTGGACTCGAATCCCGATATCTCATTGCTCTCTCCGAATCTAAAATTATCAGACCACTAAGTTCTGCCGAAAGAAACACCCTTCTTGATCTTCATACCCAAATAAACTCATCAGTCTATCAGCAAATCAGGAGTATAGAAGCTGAAACCAGACATGATCTGATTGCCGCCAATAATATTTTTAAAGTTCTTTTATCAAACAGCACTCTTCTTGATTTAGTCAACCACGGTTGGATTCACTGGGGTTTAACCACCAACGATATTGATGACACCGCCCGGGCTCTTTTAACTGATTCTTTTGTTAAACAGGAATATATTCCCATAGCCATTAAATTATTGAATGAAATAATCAGGCTCTCTTCGGAAAATATCGACGTCGTTATTCCCGGTAAAACCCACCTTCAACCTGCCGCTCCGACCATTTTAGGCAAAGAACTGGCTCTTTTTGGTATTAGATTGGCCCAAACATTTGAAACGATTAAATCTTTTCGGTCTTACGGTAAATTAACCGGGGCCGTTGGCAATCTGGCGGCTCATTTTGCCGCCTTTCCCAAAATCAACTGGCTCAATTTCAGTACTTCTTTTATTAAATCTCTTGGTTTGGAGCCCAATCTCTATACCACCCAAATCGAGCCCCGTGATCACCAGGTTCAACTCTACTCTCTCTTTCATCAGATCAACACTATTTCAATTGATTTTTGTCAGGACCTAAGGCTAATGATTGGCTTAAACTGGCTCAAACTCAAAGCCGTCAAAACCGAATATGGTTCTTCAGCCATGCCCCAAAAAGTCAACCCGATTGATTTTGAAAACTCCCAGGGTAATTCCCTTTTATCAAGTTGGATTTTTGAGGGCCTGATCAGACAATTACCTCTTTCCTGGCTTCAACGTGATTTGGTTGACAAAACCATCCACCGTAATCTTGGTCTGCCTTTCGGCTATTCTCTCATCTCACTTATTTCCCTTATTAAAGGCTTAAACCGAATCGAGGCCAATCGCGACCGGGTAAAATCAGAATTAACTGCTGACTGGTCCATTATTTCTGAAGGTCTTCAGTCTCAGCTTCGGGTTTCCGGTCAAGCTGATGCCTATGAACAACTAAAAAATCTTTCCCGGGGCCAAATTTTGACCCAAACCGATGTTCAGTCCTGGATCAAACAATTATCTTCAGGTTCTTCTACCAAAAAAAAGCTTAGTCAGATCAGCCCCGAAACTTACACCGGCTATGCTCCCCAAATCACCCGGAACATAATCACCAAATTGTCTAAAATCGTTGATAATTTAGGTCGTTAAAATCATCGCCTGTCCGCAACAAACCAATGTCCCGCCACCAACCTTAGTCACCGCCACCTCATTACCGCAGACCGCGCAATAATATTTTTCTCCAATTTTTGTCACTGCCATAATCAAATTATAAACCTTGACGTTGTCTCACATACTCCCACATACAAATTCCTGCCGTCACCGACAAATTCAAACTCTGCACCATTCCCAGCATTGGAATATATATTTTTTCATCCGCCATCTTTATGGCTTCTTCCGATAATCCTCGGTGCTCGTTACCCAATACTATAGCCACTTTTTTCTGATATCTGAAATCTGACAAACTGAGATCTCTTGCCTCTTTGTCCAAAACTGTCGCATAAATTTTATAACCCTGTTCTTTTAGTTTTTGGAAGCATTCCTCCGCACTACTAAATATTTCAAAATCGAGCCATTTGTTAGCCGACCCCGACGTTTCTTTACCTATTTTTTTTGGGTTAAATTTAACTTCCTTGTTAAATATTAAGGGTCTTGCCTAGATAAGATGTAAATTCCTCTTTCT
>PEWA01000055.1:0-687 GCA_002780135.1 Candidatus Shapirobacteria bacterium CG06_land_8_20_14_3_00_40_12 | reverse complement strand
AGTATATCATTTCGGTGATTAAACCGCCACTCGGATTCCAACAGATGCATTGCAAATACCGATGGAGGAACGCCATTGAATTTCGCTAGCCTTCGTTTTGTCCAACTCCAAAATGATTCCACTCCGTTGATATGGATATCCTCCCGGGCAAACTCGTTTTTCTGGTGGTTCACTTTCTTGTGATTGTACCCGTAGACGGCGAGTGCGTCATACGACCGCCATCCGTCCGTATAGATGTCTGACCCGGATTTGACGGTCTGTCGAATAATGGGAAGCAGTTCTCTCCGAGATGCATCGGGAACAATTTCTGCAAATACCTTCCCATTTCTTTTTCTCAATCCCAAAACAACAATTTTGTTTCCCGCTCCACGACCACGTTTTCCCCGTTGCCGTCGAGGACCAAAATAGCTTTCATCAATTTCCACCTCATTGGTGATTTTTTCCTGTCTTCGTTCTTTAAGGGCAGCTCGGATGATTTGGCATCGAAAATAGGAGAAATACCGGTTCACGGTATTTCGGTTGACAAACACAATGGTTGCCGTTTGCAAAGCAGTCACATCAACAGCAAACAATCGGATAATCAGGGAATATTTCTTGTCAGAAATACGGATCCGGATGATAGACGTCTTTTTAAGTTGTAATAACGGCATTACTAATCAATTATACAACCGTTATCTATGCAAGACC
>PEWA01000035.1 GCA_002780135.1 Candidatus Shapirobacteria bacterium CG06_land_8_20_14_3_00_40_12 | reverse complement strand
CGACGGTGAAACTGTCTTTGGATTTGGAAATAACCTCTAAAGTCTGATTTTTGCCACCGGAGATAATGGAGACATAGACTTGGGATGAGGGGGTTAGGGTAGTGTTTTGGATAGATATTTGGGATTGGCCAGCAGAAAGAGTGGCATTGCCAGACAGGGAATTGCTGTCGGTTTGACCGTTAACTAAAACGTCGGTAGTAGTTTCGGGGGAAGCGATGATTAAACCAGTATTGGGAAGTGATGCCTGGATGATAGGCTCGTCCGCCTTCGCCGAAGGCTCCGGCGAGATAGATGAAGGGGCATAAGGCATTACTCCCTTACTTTGAGCAGCAAGCTGCTCGAGGGCTGATTTTTCGGCGAGAACCTGGGTTTTTTGGGTAGGGTCGGTTAAAATCGAGAGAAGCTGGTCGTAAGTAGTAACGGCGTTTCTAATTTGACCCATTTGTTGTTGAATTTTGGCCAAATCGTAAAAATTTTGGGCGGTGGTGGGTTGTAGGGAAACGGTTTGGGAAAGGTAGGTAAGAGTGTTTTGGGCATCACCTTTTTTGGCAAAAAGCTCCGCCAGGGTGCGGGTAATTTCGGCTGAATTTGGGTTTAATTTGGAAGCCGTGAGATAGTCTGATATGGCTGGATCTAGTAATTGGATTTGAGAACTAACGAGGGATTGATAGATTTGTCCTCTTTGTAAATAAGCTCGGAAGTCGTTGGGGAAGACTTTAATTGATTCGTTGGCAAAAGTAAGGGAACGATTGAGTAAGTTGGTAACAGTTTCGGGACTTTTTTTTTGGTTTTGGGCGTCGAGGGCTTGGGTAAAAAATTGTTGTGATGTTAAAAGATAATGTTCGATAGATTTTGGTACTTGCGTCCCGCCTTCGCCTGGAAGGCTACGGCGAGGCGAGGAGGTCGGTTGTGAAACGGGAGAAACTACGGGAACATCTTTTGTTTTTAAATAAATTAGGCCAGAGATAGAGAAGAGAGTTAGGCCGGAGATGGAAAATAAGGGGATTAGTTTGGTGTTCATGTAATTTTGTTAAATTATTTCTTTGATTTTCTTTTTTAAATCAGGTAAATCATTTTTTATGGTATTCCAAACAATTTTTAGATCAATGTCATCATACTGATGAATCATTCTGTTTCGGGTGGATACCGCTTGAGCCAGAGGTAATTCGTTTTTGTATTTTTTCCAAAAATTAAGGCTTAATCGTTTGGCACTTTCACCTATCAGTTCTATTTTTCTAACAACCGCATCTTGTAACAACCCACTTTGGGCAAAATCGTCAAAACCAATGTTACCAATATAACTTTCAATTTCATTAATAAAATCGTTAATTTGTTGCAGATAGACAAAATCAGTTTTCATAATTTTCATAAATAGTAATTAAGTCTTTGGTCATTTCTGGTTCAATATATTTGTTTATTTTAGTGACTAAATCAACTTTTCTGCCGTATCTCCGCTCAAATTCCCGTTGAATTTGGTCTAATTCAAATAAACCAATCTTATTATTGTGGTTAAATTTGACCAACAAATCAACGTCACTTTCATCATTTTTATCACCCCGAGCCATTGACCCAAACATACCTAAATAATTAATTTTATATTTATTACAAATGTCATCAACTTTGATGATGTTGTTTTGAGTTATTTGAGTCAAGATTACGCGGATCATTTCTTGAACTGAGGAGAAACCGAGCTTCTCGGCTTTATTTTCAGCCTTGATTTTTAATTCTATTTTTATAGGAATCTGTAAAATATTTCGTTTCATATTACTATTGTATTACTTTTGTAAGCATAGTGCAAGTTAATTTATAATCCACCAATTGATAGAAAGATCGGTGGGGAGGGTGGAGTCGATGCCGATGGTAAAAGAAGATATCAGATTATCAGATGTCAGATCTTCAGAAGGACTTGAAATAGTTTTGTTTTTGACATAGACAACTTGGTTGTTGGTGGAACCATTGGGGGTGAGGTAGACCATGGAGGAATTTTTAATTTTCGAATTGGCAATTTTTAATTCAGTTGAACCAGCGGGTAAAATGGCAGTGCCAGCGGAGGCGTTGGTGGTGATGGTTGAGATTGCCGCGCTAGCACTCGCAATGACGGCGTTGGCGATAACAGGTAAAGCAGAATCGGTAGATATATTTATTTTGCCAATAGTAGCAATTTCGGTCTCTAAATTGGGAGTTTTTAATAAATTGGCGATGAGGGAGCCACTGAAAGTGGCGTCAGTGCCGGCGAGTTTGGCGTTGATAGTGACAGATCCATCGTCGGAGACAATAAGCTTGGAATTGAGGAAGTTGATGGTGCCGATACCAGAAGGTTGGATAAAGAGGGTACCCGCCGTGGTTTCGATATTGTTATCTTTGATGGCGATTTGGCCGATAGCTAAAGTATCAGAAACGTAGAGTTTGGATAGATTAGTTTGGCCGTTAACAATTAAATTGGCGCCGATAATGAGACTGTCAGAAATGGTCATATTGGTGACATCGATAGTGGTCGAGGCGGTAGCGACGGCTGTGTCCCAGGTACTGGCGGCCAGGGCGATGGCGGAGGGAGTGCTGGGTTCTGATGTGGCCATGAGATTGGTTATTTCGGCCCGAAGATCGGCGATTTTTTGAGACATAACATCGCTGATATTGCCCTCGGGGTTG
>PEWA01000023.1:32219-33910 GCA_002780135.1 Candidatus Shapirobacteria bacterium CG06_land_8_20_14_3_00_40_12 | reverse complement strand
TTTTTTAAAAAGAAACTGGGCAGCGGTTATTTTGATACTTCTCGGACTCCTGTGGGTCAAAAATAATTTTTTGACATCAAGGCTGGCAACAACAGGTCAATTAGATATGATGGCCTTGCCTTCAGCTGGTAGCAGAGTCGCTCAAGTGGCGCCGTCGGAAAGTGCCAATCGGGTGGTGATCCAGGATACCAGTTTGTCACTGCAGGTAAAGGATGTGGCCGAAGTAATTAAGAATGTCGAAGATACGGCTAAAAGTTTGGGTGGTTTTTTAATAAGCTCTGATTTGTCAAAACCGGAAGGAGCCGCTAGTGGCACAATCTCGGTAAGAGTGCCGGAAAATAAAAGAACAGAGGCAATGACAGCTTTCAAGAAAATGGCGGTAAAGGTAGTTTCGGAGTCGGTGATGGGAACTGACGTGACTGATCAATACGAAGATTTGGGGGCGCGGTTGGATGTATTGAATAAGACAAAAATAAAGTTTGAGGAAATATTAGATAAGGCGACGGCGATTAATGATCTTCTTAATGTCCAAAGAGAACTGATTTCACTCCAGTCACAAATTGACAGTGTTAAAGGACAGCAAAAATATTACGAACAATCGGCAAAATTAAGCAAAGTAATGGTCTATTTATCCACCGATGAATTAGCTTTGCCTTATACACCGACTAACGAATGGCGGCCAATGGTGGTTTTCAAGGAAGCAGTTCGTAGTTTGGTATTGATTTTACGGTCTCTTGGGAGTTTGATTATCTACCTGGTGGTTTTGTCGCCTGTTTGGGTGTCGGCATTGCTGATAATTAAGTTTGTGAGAAAGAGACAAATTAGGACTTGAAAAAGAAGAAAGGGTAAATTAGTATAGAGGTATTACCGAATAAAACCCAAAACTTTGATTGACACATCACCTTTAGCTAGCTTGATTAGACCAGAAAATTTAGCTGACTTTGTGGGACAGGAACATCTGGTGGGTGAGGGTAAACCATTGCGGTTGGCCATTGAAAATAAACAAATTTTTAGCATGATTTTTTGGGGACCACCCGGGGTGGGTAAAACTACTTTGGCCCGGATTTTGGCTAAGGCGGCGGAAGCGGAGTTATATCAGTTGTCGGCGGTATCAGCCGGAAAAGATGATATTAGAAAAATTGTGTCGTCAACAGTTCCGGGGTTAATTAAAAAGATATTGTTTTTAGATGAAATTCATCGCTTCAACAAAGCCCAACAGGATTATCTACTGCCTTATGTGGAAACGGGAGCCCTAATTTTAATCGGAGCCACCACTGAAAACCCCAGTTTTGAAGTGATATCTCCTCTACTGTCGCGTTGCCGGGTATTTGTGCTAAAAGAACTAAGTGAGACCGAAATTGAGAAAATAATTGTTCGGGCGGTGAAAAAAGTCGGAGGAAAAATGGGAAAGGAGGCCAAAGAATGGTTGGTCCAAATGGCTAACGGTGACGCCCGACAAGCCATTACCATGATCGATAACGCGACGACACTGTATGCCGATCTATCAATTGAATCTCTTAAGAATACCCTGCAAAATTCCTATTTGCGTTTTGATAAAAAAGGCGAGGAACACTACAACACCATCAGCTCATATATTAAGAGCATGCGGGCTAGTAACGTTGATGCGGCTCTCTATTATTTGGCCCGAATGGTAGCGGCCGGTGAAGATTCACTGTTTATTGCCAGAAGAA
>PEWA01000023.1:25967-32138 GCA_002780135.1 Candidatus Shapirobacteria bacterium CG06_land_8_20_14_3_00_40_12 | reverse complement strand
TCGGGTATCCGGAGTGTCAGGAAAATTTGGCTGCGGGTACAGTATATCTTGCCCAATCGCCCAAGGACCGGCGAGCCTATGATGCCTATATGGCGGCTTTAAATGATGTAAAAACTTTTGGTAACTTACCAATTCCGATGAATTTAAGAAACGCCCCAACCAAACTGATGAAGGAAATTGGCTACGGCAAGGGTTACGAGAAATATACCAAAGAAAGTTTATTACCGGAAAAATTAAAAAATAAAAAATATTTTAAGGAGTTAAAAAAATGAAAAAACAAATCACTGATGCGCTTACAAAAGGGTTATTGGCCGGATATGGAGGAAAGACTGATTTTACTAAATTAATCAGGGGTGGTTTTGAATTGAGCGCCAGTCATTTTGATGATGGAGATATTATCTATCACGATGAATGGACTCGAAATGGTGGTCAGGAAATTGTGAAAGTGGGAGAAGAAATTTTTACCCGAGTTTATGCCGGTGGATGTTTGAAAAAAGAAGAACTAAATAAAGTTAGGGCTTGAAGAAAAAACAGTAATTGAAAAATTAATTGGGAGGATCAAAGAATCGGGTGATAAGACCCGCTTATTTGAAAATTGTATTGCTAAAAATAAAAATGATTGGGACTATGAATATAAAATACTTGACGACGATAAAGACATAGGGGTAATCACCGGAAAAGAAATAATTAGATATAAAAATATAGTGGTGTTTGTACATGTGTTTGTTTTGAGTCCAGTAAAATGATCTATTTACTTCGGGTTTTATTCGGGTTATAGTTAATTATGAAAATACAAAATCAAGTTGCAATATATAAGTCCAAGACTGGCGAGTTTGTCATAAATATAGATACCAAACACGATACCGTTTGGCTAAGTCAGAAACAAATGGCATCACTATTTGGAAAAACTATTCCAACCATAAATGAACACATTAAAAATGTTTACAAAGAAAAGGAATTAAATACCAGTCGAACTATTAGGAAATTCCGAATAGTTGAAGATGAAGGTAGACGTCAGATTACCCGAACTATCGACCATTTTAACCTTGATGTTATTATTTCCGTTGGATATCGAGTCAAGTCGCTTCAAGGTACCCAGTTTCGCATTTGGGCGACAAAAACTTTAAAACATTATTTAGTAAAAGGCTACGTCCTAAACCAAAAACGTTTAAAGGAACAACAAAAAAGTCTAAAAGTTTTGTCCGATAGCGTAGCGTTAATTAAATTAAAAATTCAATCGCCGATGTTGGCAGGTCAGGAAAGTGAACTTTTGGAAATTGTCAAAACATATATTGATTCTCTACGGCTACTAAAACTTTATGATGATCAGCGATTAACGGTCGGAAAATTAAAGTCCAAATCAAAGTTTCAACTCGACTATCAAACAACAATTCAAAATATTAACGAATTAAAAACCAGATTACTAAAACAAAGTTTGGCGTCAGAAAACTTTGGAATGGAAAACAGTCATAGGCTTGAAGGGCTAATCGGGGCTATCTCTCAAACTTTTGACGGAAGGGAACTCTACCCAAGTATTGAGGAAAAGACGGCTCATCTTCTATATTTTGTAATAAAAGACCATCCCTTTATTGACGGCAATAAAAGGATTGGATCGACGCTGTTTATTTATTTTCTGAGTAAAAACAATTTTTTATTTAAGGATAGCGGCGAGGCAAAAATAAACGATCGGGCTCTGGTGGCACTGGCGTAAAACTAATTATTAATTTAATAAAAAATGATTGATAAAAAAGGTAAACCAGAGTCAGCGGTAATGGCGATTGCAGTTAATGACAAGGGAGAAGTTCTGATGTCGACCGAACCCAATACCAGAAAGATTCAAAATTTATCAATTAATCCCCTGTCTTCAATAATTGTTGGAGGGCTGGATAGTCCGTCGGTGCAACTTGACGGCGAAACCATTATTGCCTCGGGGGCGATGGCCCAAGAAGTTAAAAATCAAATATTGGCGATCCACCCGGATACGGCAGATTATTTGTCAGCCACATCAGTGTTTTTGAAGTTTACTCCAAAGTGGCTGCGCTATAGCGATTTCTCTCAAAACCCGCCGGAGATATTAGAGCTGGATCTATAAATGAAAATACCAGTAGAGATAGAAAAACTGTATAAGCACTGGTCGAAACATGCCCGGATTTCGAAGACAATAGATCAAACGACAAAAGATTGTCTGAATCCTGAAATGTTGGGAGGAATGTCGAAACTAATAAATGAAAGGATGTTGATTTGGCAAAAGAAAAATCAGGGTTCGGAAAAACCATATACGTCGGATGAGATATTAAATAGATTTCGCTTTTGTAATGTTTACCGAGAACTGGACAGACAAAGTTTGGAGATTCATTCTTCGAATAAAAAATACGAAGGTAATTTCCCACTATGGTTATTAAATACGGCCGCGGCTCGCTTTATTTGCCGAACGGAAACAGTAAAAAAAATTGGGGAATTATCGTACTTTGGTGACAAGAACAAGGTGGTGAAAGAGAAATTACTTGGTTTGAAAAAACCGAAATACGGTAATGCTTATGTTTTTCCGGTATCAGTTTTACCCAAAATTAATTGTCATAACCGTGAAGAGTTTGTCTGTGATTATTTACCGGAAATGATTCCGAAGGTGGCAAAATTAATTTCGTTTTTCAATGATGAATCTGTCGATGAGATATTGCCAAGAGTTACTGCTGAGTTTGGAGCATCTTTTAGATTCCATTGGACGGAGGTATTAATTGACGTGGCTTATCAATTTCCAAATTTTATTAACCTCTATAAAAAATTTCCAATCGGACCTGGCGCAAAAGAGTCGATGTTAAAATTATCATCAGAAACGTCACCTGAAAATACGTGTTTAAGGCTGGTTGACTCAAATTACATCATGAAAAATCTTTTAGAGATGGGATCAGACAAAATTCTGTTGTCGGCGGAAAACTGGGAAGGAGTGGGTTGTGAATATCGAAAATATTCGAATTTAAAAGAGGGACGAGGACGAAAAAGATATTATTCTCCAAAAATAAATGAACAATAAATATATTATTTACATGAAAGCAGGGCCTTATTGTGGATATTCCCTAAAAGAGATTGAGAAAATCAAAAATAATGAAGATAAATTATATGGAAAGTTTTATTGGGGATATGGGGGAGTATTTTGCCATCCAAAAAGAGTTTTGGAATTTGTTAAAAGCGCCATAAAAAGAGGTGAAAAAATATTAGTGTATTTTTCGATAACCAAATCAAAGTTTAATTCGCCAATTCCCCGCTGTCATTATCAATCAGCTGATAAAAATAATTGGAAGCGATTATCGTCGGAAGTAATTTTGGTAGGAAATCAATATTCTCTTGTTTGCACAAACTTAAAACGAGCAAATTTTTTTATTAATCTTTTTGATTATTCGGCAACCCTGGGAGACAAACCAGGTAAAAGTTTGGGGGACTATGTTAAATATCGAGTTGATAAAGCGACGGCTATTTTGAAAAAAGAAAAAACAGGGCAAACTAGAAATGTCGATATATCCTATGTTTGTGAATTAGTACCACCTTATTGTGTCTATGTTAAATAAACCGGGAGAGTTTACTAAACGCGTTTGGAAACTGGCAAGAAAAATTCCCAAAGGTCGGGTGACAACTTATGGAATATTGGTGGGAATGGCGGGAGGACACCCGATGATGGCTCGAATGGTGACCACGATTTTATCAAAGGCACCTAATCATAACTTAATTCCCTTTCACCGGATTGTTTATTCAAGTGGAAAAGTCTGGTTAGATCCGAAATATAAAACAGAAAGATTAAAACTATATAAGGAAGAAGGAATAAAATTGGACAAAAATAATAAGATTGTCGACTTTAAAAACAAACTTTTTACTTTTGAATAGTCTTCTATTGACTTCGGGTTATATTTGGGTATAGGATAATTTATGGAAAACAAAATAAATACAAAAATAGCATTATTTGAAGCGAAAAAGATTAGGAAGCTTATTTACCGAGACGAGTGGTGGTTTTCAATCATTGACATAATAGAGTTTCTTACTGAAACTTACCGACCAAGGAAATATTGGAATGATTTAAAAGCCAAACTAATCAGGGAAGGGTATATTGAAGTGTCCGAAAAAATCGGACAGTTCAAACTAATCGCATCTGACGGCAAAATGAGAGAGACTGATTGTGCTAATACCAAAACAATTCTTCGTATTGTTCAAACTATTCCTTCCCCAAAAGCAGAACCTTTAAAAATCTGGCTAGCACAAGTTGGTACTGATAGAATTGCAGAAATTGAAAATCCAGAGTTGGCCATGGATCGGATGAAATCGCTTTATGAAAAGAAAGGCTACCCAAAAGACTGGATCGATAAAAGAGCCAGGGGTATTGCCGTGCGACATACCTTAACTGACGAATGGAAAAATAGAGGAGTTAAACACAGTGTCGAATATGCCATTCTGACAGATGAAATCATGCAGGGTACTTTTGATATGAAAGTATCTGAGTATAAAAAGTTTAAAGGACTAAACAGAGAAAACCTAAGAGACCACATGGATGACTTGGAATTAATTTTGACCATGTTGGGTGAGGCCACAACTACCCGGCTAACTAAAGACAGAAATTCAAAAGGATTTCCGAAACTAAAAAATGATGCTAAAGACGGCGGTTCTGTTGCCGGACAAACCCGAAAAAATATTGAGGCCAAAACAAAAACCAATATTAGTTCTTCTGCAAATTTTAACAACCTGAATACAAAACAAATAAAATGAAAGGTAAACATAAAAAGCTATGGCGGAAAGAGTGTAAAGATACTACATCTCTTCATGAGTGGTCACGAATGTTACACAAATGGTGGAAATTGAACGTAATTAAAAAAAATGAATTTAAGAAAAATAATAAATAAACGTACTGAGGCTGGATACTGGGAGATATCCAGCCTCAAATTAGCTTCGCTGCCGTCTAACCCATAAGGTCACCACAAGTAAAACTAAGGCCGATATGGTCCAAACTTGCCGAGGATTGATTACTTCAGTTAAAATCCCGGAGACCAAAAGCCCAACTACTCCACCGATGGTACCGGCGGTACTGCGGATGGAATTTACGGTTGAACGGACTCCTGATTTGATGTGGCGATTACTGTAGTTAAAAACTACTAATGGCCACATACCCCGGCCGATTTCATGGGTAAAAAATAATCCAAGGATCAGCCATAGATTCGGGACAAATGCAGCACCAATCAGAGGTAGCCCGATAAAAACAACCGGAATCCATAGAGATCTAAAACCATTTCTTATCCGGGCAGAAAGTTTGGCGCCAAGGGCTGTCAGCAAAGCGATGCCAATCCAGACACTACCCATCCACTCTGGTTTTCCTCCAGCATCACGTAAGACAATTTGCCAAAACATGTTAAAGGGCATGACAGCGGCAGCAACAACAGCATAAATAACTACCACCCGTTTGAGTATTCGGTTTTTGATCATTATTTTGATCATTGACCAAACTCCGGGAACGGAAGTTACCTGCCAACGTTTTGGTCTTTCGGGAATGTGGCGGCTTAAAAACCAAATCAACATCAGCGCCACAAACGATGAAAGACCGGCCAATATCCAAGGCCAGCTTAAACCATATTTCGAGCCAATAAAAGCTCCGGATAAAGCAGCTGGAATGGTGGCCATTTTGGCCCAAGTTTGGGCTTTGGCAGAAGTAACGCGGGTTACTTTCTCACTGGTGTGATTTCTCAGCCAGCTTTCTAGGGCCTCGGAAATCAGGGCATGACCAATGGCACTGGTACCCTCGGCCACGGCGAACATAGCAAAGGTATGGTTTAGTCCGTAGACGAGCATCCCCGTACCCCAAAAAAACAAGCCGAATAGGTAAACTTTTTTCTGACCAATTTTGTCGGCCAAGTTTCCGGTGAAGGGGTCAAAGAGGGTGGAAACGGACATGAAAACCACATTGAGAAGGTTGGCCTGAAGGAGAGTTAGGCCGGCAGCAGTCAGAAAGATGACATAGGTGCCAAAAAACCAAGCGCTTGAGGCTTGTTCCAGTACCTTAGCCAAGACGAAAACTGTTTCGATTTTGGGTTTCATTCTTCCTCCTTTTTAATTGTTAACGAACCGACTCGTAAGACTCCCAGAATTTATTTCTTGTTGAGTCGGTTAAACTTCCGAAAAAGAGGAAAATACAAAAAA
>PEWA01000023.1:3508-25924 GCA_002780135.1 Candidatus Shapirobacteria bacterium CG06_land_8_20_14_3_00_40_12 | reverse complement strand
GCAGGCGCAAAGACTAAAGCATTGATAACTGAAACTACGTTTCATATTGGGAGAGATTATAAATCCGGTGATATGTAAAAAGCAAGGACTTATTCGACGAAAGTTAGGGCAAAACCTCGGGCGTCACCCCGGCCGGTACGGCCGATACGATGAATATAATCATCATAATTGTTGGGTTGGTCGTAATTAATGACATGGGTAATATCGGCAATATCGAGACCTCTGGCGGCCACATCAGTGGCTACTAAAATATTAAAAACATTTTCCCGATACATCTTGATGACTTGAGTCCGTTTATTTTGAGGCTTGCCGCCATGTAAACTTTGGGCCTTAAATCCTTTGGCGGAAAGCGAAATTGATAATTTTTCCACCGTCCGTTGAGTGGCTCCGAAAACTAAAACCTTTTTAAATTCGGGTAAGGCCATCATTTCCTGAAGTTTTTGCTCCTTAAGGGCGCGGGAAACCCGAACAATGTCCTGCTCGATATGAGCGGCTGACGATTGAGTCTTGATAGATAGTTTTACTGGATTTTGTAAAAATGTGCCGATTAGGGATTCAATTTTTCTATCAACAGTGGCTGAGAAAAATAAGGTTTGTCGGGATTTGGGAATTTGATTAGTTATAAATTTAATATCATGAATAAATCCCATATCCAGCATCCGGTCAACTTCATCGAGAACCAAAACAGTCATTCTAGAAAAATCAATAACATGGCGGGAGTTTAGATCCTTAATCCGGCCGGGGGTGCCGACAATAATGTGGGGACCGCGCTTAATATCAATAATTTGTTCCCGTAGATGGGCACCACCAATGGCCAAAGCCAAGTAAACCAAAAGTCCGGGGGTAAGAGAACGAATATCCTGCTTAATCTGCATGGCTAATTCCCGGGTGGGGGCCATAATTAAAATCCGCTCAGAGGGATTTTTTAAAATCCGATTGATAAGAGGAATAGCAAAGGCGGCAGTTTTGCCGGTACCGGTATCGGCAATACCCAAAACATCCCGTTTTTCTAAAATGGGAATAATGGCCTGATCCTGAATTGAGGTGGGAGAGATAAATCCTTTTGTTTTAATGTTAGCCAAAAGGGTGGGATGTAAATTAAAGTCAGCAAAAGAATTGATGGTGGCCAGGTCTTCAATTTTTTTGAAGTCAGAAGCAGCCTTAACAAAGAGAGACGGGTTAATTTTCTGAGCACTAAAATGGGAACGACGAAAATTATTAGTCGGCCGATGAGATCTAAAACCACCAGAATATTGACGGTACATATTTAATTAATTTTAGAAAGCCCTAAAAGTTAATTAAAAAGTACCTTGGTACTTAAAGAGGGCGAAAGGTTGTGCCTTAACTAAAATCAGACTGTAGTCTAACACAGTATTATAATAAATACCATGGATTTGTATTTAAGGGTGCGCAAAATAATTCAAAACCTGCCCAGGAAAGAAGATAAAAAAGAGAGGGCGTGGGTGCAAAAATACTTGGGAAGTGATAAACCAACCAGATGTATCAAAACCGGCGAGATAAAGAAGGTGGCCAAAAAATTTTTGAAGGAAAATGATTTATCAGAAGCAGAGTTTTTTGAATTGATAGACATTTTGTATTCGAGAGCCAAAACTTTTGAAGAAGTTGATTTGGCGACTAAATTTATCGGAATAAGAAAGGATTATAGAGAAAAAATAAAACTGGAAAGTTTGGGCCAATGGCTAACATATACCTGCGGCTGGGCAGAATGCGACACTTTATGCCAATCAAATTTTGCGGTTGAGGAAATACTGGGAAGATGGAATGAGTGGAAAAAGTTTTTACTGAAACTTAATATAAGCAAAAATATTCAACAGAGACGGGCTAGTTTGGTATTACTATGCAAAGCCTTACGGCAATCCGACGATAAAAGAATAGTTGAGTTGGCCATAAAGCAGGTAGAAAGTCTAAAATCAGAAAAAGAAATTTTAGTTACTAAAGCCGTTTCCTGGATACTCAGGTCCATGTATAAAAATCACAAAGAAAAATTGGCGGAATATTTAAATGAAAATAAAGACAGTTTGCCTAAAATTGCATACCGAGAAGCAATGACTAAAGTTTTAACGGGTAAAAAAGGTGTAAACAGGGTAAAATAACTAAATGAAAAGAATTACAGTTAAAATTGCCGGGCCGGCGGGGATGGGAATAAAGAGTGCCGGGCTGTTGTTGGCTAAAATTGTAACTGAGGCGGGGTACTATTTTGCTGATTATTCGGAATATCCGTCACTAATTCGCGGGGGGCATAATACTTATCAAATCACCGTTAGTCCAAAAGAGGTGTTTATGGCCGATAAGAAAGCGAATTTGCTGATTGCTTTATCCCCGGGACATGAAGAAGATGGAAAAAATTTACTCAAGATTCCCCTATCGACAATGACGATGCAGTTGGGAGGACAAATATACGCTAATACCATCAGTATCGGTGCTATTTGCTGGATTTTGGATTTAAACCGAGAAAATGCTAAAAACATAGTAACCGGTTACTATGGTGATGATCCTAAAAATCCAGAGGCTTTTGAAATTGGCTGGGGATGGGCCGGTACAAATGCTAAAAAAAATGAAATCGATAAAGTAAAAGATAATGGAGACAAGGGGTCAATAATGGATGGAAACGAGGCTTTTGGTTGGGGACTTTTTAGGGGTGGTTGTAATTTTTTTGCCGCTTACCCAATGACTCCCGCAACCGGGGTGTTGCATTTTTTGGCTAAAAACCAAGACAAATTTGGGATAAAAGTAGTTCAACCTGAAGACGAAATTGCGGTAGCCAATGAAGCCACCGGAGCTTCAATTGCCGGAGCTTCCGCGGCTGTGGCCACATCGGGTGGAGGGTTTGCTTTAATGAACGAAGCAGTCAGCTTTGGGGGGATGATAGGGGCTGGGGTTGTTTATTTTGTGGGACAAAGACCGGGACCGGCAACCGGTATGCCGACCTGGACAGTGCAGGGAGATTTGCTTTATTCCGTGTTTTCCGGACATGGAGAATTTGCGAAAATTGTGTTGGCGCCGGGAGATACTCAGGAGTGTTGGGAATGTGGCTGGGAGTCAATAAATCTGGCAAATAAATATGACATACCGGTAATAGTGCTGGCGGATAAAATTCTTTGCGAGAGTTCAAAAAACATTATCGACCCGGAGAAAGGAAAAGTGGAGGTAATAAAATCCAAAAAGATAATTCCCGGTAGTGGGATTTATCTTTACAATAGTTATGAGCACGATGAAGAGGGTTTTTCGACCGAAGATGCAGGAATAGCCAAAAAAGGAACGGAAGAAAGACTTAATAAAATGAAAAATATTTTAAAAATAGAAAAATATATCTTTAATTTTTATGGATCAAAAACAGCTAGGAATTTAATCGTTTCGTGGGGATCAACCAAGGGTGCAATTTTAGAAGCGATAAGGGGTAATAGTGATATGGCCTATTTACAGATTAAAATGCTTTGGCCACTAAATAAAGAGATTGAAAAAGTAATTAAGTCTTTTAAGACTAAAATATTAGTGGAAAATAATGCGACAGCACAGTTGGGAAAGTTATTAAGGTCGGAAATGGGGATTGAATTTAACAAGACAGTTTTGAAATATGACGGTAGACCATTTTTTCCAAATGAATTAAAGGAGGAATTAATATGACAGATTTAAAATCTAAAATAGTGCCGACGTGGTGTCCGGGGTGCCAGGATTTTGTGATTTATGCCAGCCTTCAGCAGGCGATAATTAACCAAAAAATTGATATAAAAGATTTGGTAATCGTTTACGATATTGGTTGTATTGGTAATATGGCCGATTTTTTGAAAGTTTTTGGGGTACATTCACTTCATGGCCGATCAGTCCCTACAGCTGTCGGGATAAAACTAGCTCACCCCGAACTGAAGGTGGTGGTGGTGGGTGGTGATGGCGGAGTTTATGGAGAGGGGTTGTCACACTTAATTGCCGCGGCCAGATTAAACATTGATATTACGGTTTTGGTGGCCAATAACCAACTTTATTCCTTAACTACCGGACAAACTAGCCCGACAACACCAAAGGGCGCCAAAACCAAATCAACGCCTAAGGGGGTGGAAAGTGTGCCAATAGAACCGGAAGGATTGATTCGGGCGGTCAACCCAACGGCTTGGGTAAAACATGTTAGCTGTCAAAAGCCACCGGAGGTGACAGAGGCGATTGAAGCGGCCCTGAAACATCATGGTTTTGATCTTCTAGACATTGATCAACTTTGTGTTAGTTTTGGAAAACAATTGCTTTAAGAAACCCATGAAAAATAAAAAGGTTGAGGAAGTTTTGGTAGTGTCACCAATATTTGAGGAAGTGAAAGACTTAAGACAACGATATCGAGCCCTAAGATTGACTATTAAGAAAATCCGTCAATTTACCGAAGGAAAAATAAAAAGAAGAGTAGAATGCTGACAGAGAAAGTATAAATTCCAAAATACCAAAAAGATTTCCGGGTAAGGGCTTTTTTGAGTAAAAATAGCGCAAAAAGTCCCACCAAAAAAGAGATAATAAAAGATAAAATAAGAACCGGGGTAAAAGAAAGCGATGAGATGGCTTTTGAATCAAGCAGGAGAGCACCCAGGGAAGTTGGAATAAATAGGCAAAAGGAAAAATTAAAAGCATCAATCGGAGAAATACCCAGCAATAGGGCGGTAGCGATAGTGGTTCCGGAGCGAGAAACACCGGGTAAAAGGGCCAGAGCCTGAACTAGGCCGATGATTAAGGCAGATTTGTAATTAAGAACTGATTTATTTTTTGCAGTTCTGGTGGAAAAAAGAAAAACAGAGGTAATTAGAAAAAAAAGAGGTAAAAAGTGGATTGAAGAAAAGATGGTGCTTATTTGATCTTTTAATAAAACACCAATAAATGCCGCTGGCAGGGTGGCTACCAAAATATATTTTAAATTGGATAAAAAATATTTGATTTGTCCCCGAAAAAATACCAGAACCGATAACAAGGTGGCGGTATTAAGGAAAACATCAAAAGTTAAGGAAGGAGTAAGGTTTAGAAAATATTGGACGAGATTTAGATGTCCGGAGGATGATATGGGTAAAAATTCGGTTAAACCCTGAATAAAACCTAAAAAAAGTGAAGATAACGCAGACATGGTTTATTTTACCGCTTGGGAGACTGTTTTTTACGTCTGGCCTTGCCACCAGTACCGACCATACGCCGTTGCCGGACCCGAGAATCGACAGTTAAGAGGCCGGCTTGACGAAGAGGTGAAGTAAAATCGGGGTTGATGATTTTGAGCGCCCGGGAGAGAGCCAAGGTTAAGGCCTCGCGTTGTCCCTCTTTACCTCCACCAATAATTTTAGCTTCGTAATAATATTTGTTCTGGGTTTCGGTTTTGATAAAAGGTTTTTCTAAAAAGATATAAGTGGTAGGAAAATATTTTTGGACATCTAGCTTGTTTACAATGGAGGAGCTTTTGCCGACAAAAAGCTTAACGGTGGCAACCGCTGCTTTACGTCGACCCAGAGCATATGTATATTTTTTACTTGATTTTGTTGGCATAGGGATGAGCGGCATCATTAAAAATCTTTAAACGAGCAAGACGACGAGGTCTGAGGGTATTTTTGGGTAACATACCGGCGACTCCGTGAGAAATAACCAGACGAGCGTCTTTTTGGAGTAAATTTTTCAGAGACATTTCCCGAAGGTGGCCAGTATAGGCAGTGTGGTGGTAATAGATTTTATCTTTTAATTTATTGCCGGTGGTTACAATTTTACCGGCATTGATAGCCACTACATAGTCCCCATCATCACGATTTAGAGAAAATGAGACTTTGTCCTTGCCCATTAATATACGAGCAATTTCGACGGAAATACGGCCAAGAGTTTTACCGGAAAGATCTATTAAGTGCCAAGACCGGGTTATTTCTTTCTCTTTAACAATAGTGCTTTTTAATTTCATTTAGTCTCCTCTTTTTTAACAATTTTTTTGCTAACTGCTTTTCCGCCTGAGGCGGATTTCGCTTTGCTCAACTTTTTTTCTTTTCCATCTTTAGTGGAAACTTCTGTTTTGGGAAAGGGTTTTACCAGACTTAATTTAACTAGGAGGGAATTATCACCCTGACGATAGCCTACCTTGTCTGATCGGAAAAAATTGCTTTTCTGATCACCAAAAACAGTTTTCATACGATTAATCAGGCCGGTGACAAAGTGGCGGTTATCAAAAATCTTATTTATCCGTCGAGCTGAGGTCAGGTCACCAATTACCGCTAAAGTGGCTAAACTCTCAGCTGAGGAACTAATTGATTTGGCTTTGGCGGAAGTGGTGGTGATAAAACCGTGAGTAAAAAGACTTCGAAGTTGACTTCGAAACAACGCCTGGCGCTGGTTACTGGTGCGATTAAGCTGGCGACCAAAAATCCGATGACGCATCTTTATTTACTCCAAGAATAGCCCTTATTTTTGAGCCAAGCATCAATAACTTTCAGTGATTTTTCACCGACATTTCGGGATTTACTAACCTCAACCCGACCGGACTTGACCAGGGCATCAATAGTTATAAATCCGGCTTTTTTGAGAGCGTTGGTAACCCGAAGCGGTAACTCGATTTCTTCAATGGAAATGTCGGAAAGGAGGGAACCGGGATTGGCCGACAGGGTAACTACCTCGTCATTAAACTCTCGGGTATCAACAATTTGATTTAGGGAATTGATTAAATCTTTGGCAGCAGTTTTAAGAGCTGTTTCCGGACTGACTGAAGCATCGGTCCAAATTTCCATTGTTAGTTTATCATAGTTTGATTTCTTACCCAAACGAGTAGGTTCGATAGTATAGTTAGCTTTTAACACCGGGGTAAAAGTAGCGTCAAGAATTATTTCACCAATAATATCGGTTTTTTGTTCTTTAGCTAGAGTATAACCAACGCCACGTTCAACTGTCAATTCGATTTTTATTTGGGTTTTGTCATCGGTGAGGGTGGCTAAAACCAAATCAGGATTGGCTACTTTACAAATCTCACTATCGGCAATGTCGCCGGCAGTGACTATCCCTTTACCTTTTTTCTCGAGAGTCAGAGTAGTCGCTTCTTCACGGTTGTAAATAAATTTGACTTTTTTAAGGTTTAAAGAAATCTCGACCAGATCTTCTTTGACACCGGGTAGGGTGGTGAAAAGATGTGAGGCCCCATTAACCCTAATTCTGGTAATGGCAGCTCCGGGGATGGTAATTAAAAGCACTCTTCGAAGGGAGTTACCCAAGGTGTGGCCAAAACCACCCACTAAAGGGCTGAGTTCGAATTTACCGTAAGAATCGGTTTGTTTAATGGTTTTAAAATGAAATCGGCTGGTGTCGATCATAGTTGTTTCCTTTATCTTGAATAATACTCAATAATTAAATTTATATCGATGCCCGATTGGATGGGATCAATAATGGGTAAAGATACTATCTTAGCTGAAAATTTTGCTCTTTCCAAATCTAGCCATGATGGTGCCTTAAAATCCTTGTCGGCAGCCCTGACGGTGTCACTGATTTTGGTGGCGGTATTTTTGGCAAGGCTAATTGTGTCCCCTACTTTAACACTATATGAAGCAATGTTTAAGGGAGCTCCATTTACTAATACCTGACGGTGGGAAACAAGAGATCGAGCATGAGAACGGGATAAACTTAAACCGGCAGAATAAACAGCATTATCTAAACGTCGTTCAAGAAGAGTTAATAGGTTGGCACCGACAAGACCTTTGAGTTTTTTGGCTTTGGTGTAATAGTTTTTAAACTGAGTTTCGGTTAAACCGCCATAAAAACGTTTAGCCTTTTGTTTAGCCCGAAGTTGAATACCATAATCGCTTAATTTTTTGGCCCGTTTAAGACCATGCATACCGGGGATAATGGCACCCTTTTTTTCAAGAGGACATTTTGGTGAAAGACACCGGGCCCCTTTTAAAAAAAGTTTAGTTCCCTCGGTGCGACAAAGGCGACATTTGGTGTTGACGGTGGATCTGGACATAAAATTTTAAGCCCGACGTTGCTTTGGGGGACGGGGACCGTTGTGGGGGATCGAGGTAATGTCGGCGATTTGAGTGACTTCAAAATCACGCTTGGTGCGAAGATAACGAAGAGCAGCATTGCGACCGGTTCCGGGACCTTTTAAGTAAACTGATAATGTTTTGATACCATATTTTTTGGCTTCTTCCAGAGCTCGCTCAATAGCGGTGGTGGCGGCAAAAGGGGTGGATTTACGGGAACCCTTGAAACCACAACGACCGGACGATGACCAAGTTAGGGTATTACCTTTAAGATCAGTGACAGTAACCAGGGTATTGTTGAAAGTTGATTTGATAAAAAGTTTGGCTTCAGCAATAGATTTGGTAATAATTTTCTTTTTAGGAATAATTTTGGGAGTCTCACTTTGGGCTGTTTTCTCAATGGGTTTGGTGGTAGTCATATTTTTTAGCTATTTTTAGTAACTTTGGCGGCATTTTGTTGACCTTCAATTTTTGCCCAGGCTTCCTTAGTTAATGACCCTACAGTCTTCTTTTTACCTTTGCGAGTGCGGGCGTTGCTTTTGGTTCGCTGACCCCGAACCGGCAATGAAACTATGTGGCGAATTCCACAATAACAACGAATGGCCTTGAGACGATCAATGTTTTCCCGAACTTCTTTTTTTAAATCACCTTCAACTTTAAAGGTTTCCAGGGCTTTCATTAATAAACCAATATCGTCTCGGCTAAGATCCTTGATACGAGTGTTTAAATTAATACCGGCTTTTTTGGCTAAATCAATTACATTTTTCGGACCGATACCGAAGAATCTGGTAAGACCGACTTCGGCACGTTCGTTGTCTGGAATCTCAACGCCGGATATTCTCATATTTACCCCTGTTTTTGATTGTGTCGTCTGGTAGAACAAATAACCCGTCTAAGTCCCCGTCTAGTGACGATAAGGCATTTTTTACAACGACGGCGAATACTCGATTTGACCTTCATAGAGAGCTTTGGTATTTTACCTTAAAGTTAATCCAATATCAAAGGGTAAATTGCCGATTTTATCCCCGATAAACGATTCGACCTTTATTGCCATCGGGTGATAAAACCAGAGAAACAGAATCCCCGGCTAAGCAACGGATGTGATTAAGTTTTAAGCGGCCGGCTAAATAACAGACAATAAGCCGATTATCTTCAAGCTTGACCCGAAAAAGTTGATCGGGTAAAACTTCAGTAACGAGACCTTTAACTGTGACTTGATCTTTCATTTAGATTTAATTAATAATCTTGAGAACAAATTAATTGATGGTTTTTTAGATCCCAGATTTCGGTGATATTAACCAGAACTGCTCCCTTGTGAGGTAAACCAGTATTGACAGGATCGGTGTCAACTCTTTTTTTCCAATCACCTGAGGTCATGTATTGGGCATTACCTTTAAGTTGAAAGGCTTGATTACCAGTTTCATCCCAAAAAGATAAAGATACCTGGCTGTTTTCCAAAAGATTTTTATAGGTTTTATTAAAAAAGTTATCAGTAATTAATACCTGATTAGGGCCAACTACTTTACAGCAGGCAATAGCAATAACATTGGGCCGCATTAATTTGTCACAAGTGCCAAAGGCAATTATGGATTTTTCGAGTAGTTTTTTAACCTCAACGGGGATTTGGAGCATATTATTTATAAACCTTATTTTGGCCGGTGTGGCCACCAATGTTATAAAGATTAATAATTTTTATTTGATTTTGATTAAAGTTCCAAATTATCCGAAGATCACCGCTAACCCGACTACTCCAATAAGACCTATCGGTGATTAGCACTTTGCGGGTCTTTAATGATTCGAAAAAAGGATCGTTTCTCATTGTTTTTAAAACAACGGAGATACAGTCTTTTAGGAGATTGTTTTTCTTGGTTAATTTTGCCAATTGCCGAACAAACTTAGGGGACGGATTGAGGGTAAACATTACTTAAGGTTTTTCATAAACATGTCAATATCCTTGTTAGTCTTGAGCAAAATACCTTTTCCGGCTTTAATTTCTTCCTCGGCCTTAAGAACATTTTTGGAAGTTTCCTCATCGAGCTCTTCGATAAACTCAAAAGGTTCGGGGGAGTTCAGATGAAGATAAGTCATTAAACGGAAATATTCAGTTAAGGATACACCGACTTTTTTGGCCCGTTTAACCAGACGGAAATAGAGCGGATCAGGAAGACTAATTAGTTTCTGGTGGACCTTGGTTGATTGAGTGTACATATATAGATTATATATGGATTCTATATATTGTCAATAGCTAAGCAAATATCAGTAAAAATTGGCTCAATTGGACGATTACCATCAACCTCAAAAAGTATATTTTTGCTTTTAAAATAATCCAAAATCGGGTCAATGTTTGATTCGTAGAGAATTTTTTGACGGTTGACGATGGCTTCGGGGGTATTATCGGAGCGAGTAGCATCCTGAAATGATTCCCCCGCTTTTTGGCGACGGCGGACAACTTCGTTAAAATCAATAGTTAAGTGAATTAATAGAGAAAAAGGAAGGGATTGTTTTTTCAGAAAATATTCAATAATTTTTCCCTGATTTAATACACGGGGAAAACCATCAATAATAAAATTTTGATAATTAATGTTTTTTAACTTGTTAACTAAAACATCAAAAACAAGATCATCCGGAACCGGAACACCCTTGTCAATATACGTTTTGGCCTCGAGGCCAAAACCGGAACCGGCAGCAATTTCATCCCGTAAAAGTTGACCCATGGAAATATGGGTTAAGGAATATTTATCTGCTATTAATTTAGCTTGAGTCGATTTGCCGCAGCCGGAAGGTCCAATGATAAAAAGATTAAGAGGCATTAAGAAACCCTTTGTCCCTCGATAAGCTCGGGACATTTCCCTTCAAAAGGGCAATTTATAAAATTAGATTTCGTCATGTCTGGAAACAATTTGTTGTTTAATATCTTCAGCAACCGAATGTAAGCTGTTTATCACTGCTTCATTAGTATAGCGTATTGTTTTAATCCCTATATTAGATAAAATTTGATCACGCCCTCGGTCACGGTTTGCTTGAGACGAGTGATACCCCCCATCAATTTCGATATCGAGTAACAATTTTGGACAATAAAAATCTAAAATGAATTGATCGATTGGTTTTTGACGGAGAAATTTATATCCTAAAGTCTTTTTATTTAGAACTAAGTTCCACAATAATGATTCGGAAGGTGTAGGGTTTTTACGATTGGTTCGAGACAATTCTCTTAACTCTAGAAGATACTTATTGTGCCCTCTTTGAGTTATTGGGTTATTGTCTTGTTTCATAAATTCCCCTTTTGAAGGGGAAAACCCCCGAAGGGGGAAAGGGTTTAATAAGATAACTTCTCGTAATGGTACATTTGAACCACGTTTTCGATTTTACGGGTCAGTTCAAGAATAACTGAAACCACAATCAAAACTGAGGTGCCGCCAATAGATAGGGTGGAAATACCAGTAACTCGCTCTAAAAGAGAGGGAATTACGGCAATTAAACCCAAAAATACAGCTCCGATTAACACCACCCGATTGAGTAAAAACTCGAGACGTTTTTCGGTGGCAATTCCCGGACGAATACCCGGAATAAAACCACCGGATTTCCGAAGTTCGTCAGCCACATCTTTGGGTTGAAAAACGACGGATGCATAAAAATAAGTAAAAGCGATAACTAAAATAAAGTAAAAAATGATATGAGTAAGACTGGTCTGGGAAAATACCCGGCTGACGTTTAGGGCAATATTAGCCAAGGCTTGGTTAGAACTCCTGGAGAGAGCCTGGCCTAATAGAGACGGAATGGAAGCAAGCGAGACGGCAAAAATAATCGGCATAACGCCAGCGACATTGACCTTGATGGGAAGATAGGTAGTCTGGGCCCGACGGGCGTAGTTAATCGGTACCCGAAGTACGGCTTCTTCGACCATAACTACTGAAATAATAATGCCAAAGGCAATAGCGGCAAAAAGAAGAATGTTGAAAAGATTTTCCGGATTACTAAAATCAGAGAGAGTTAAGGTTTGAAAAAGGCTGACCGGAAGACGGGCGATAATTCCGGCAAAGATTATAACCGAAATACCATTACCAATACCATAATCATTGATCAATTCGCCTAAAAAAATCATGAGCATGGTGCCAGTGACCATACTGGTAACCAGAGCTACTATGGTTAAAGGATTGAGGGCACCAATAATTTTTTGAGAGTGAAGAATGCCGTACATAGCCAAGGCCTGAAAGGCTGACAAAGGGATAGTTAGAATTCGGGTATATTGATTTAATTTGGCCCGACCGTACTCCCCTTCTTTCTGAAGTGCCTTAAGTTCCGGAATAACAAATCCCAACATCTGGAGCATAATTGAGGCATTGATATATGGATTTAAACCAAGGGCAGCAATAGAAAAATTAGCCAGTGTCCCACCGGAAAAAATATCCAAAAGAGAAAGGAGTTGATTTTGGGTAAAAAAGCTTTTTAAAAGTGTAAGATTAACTCCGGGGACCGGAATGTGAGCCAGAAAACGGAAAAAGACTAAGATACCAAGCGTTAATAAAATCTTTTTTTTAAGGACGGGAGTTTTGAGACCTTCAGCATAAAGTGATAGGCCGCGAGTCAGTCGATTCATTTACCCTTCTATCTTACCACCGGCAGCATTAACTTTCTTGGTGGCAGACTCCGTCATTTTTATATTTTGGAAAGTGAGCTTTTTCTGTAGAGTTCCGGTGGATAATATTTTGACACCTAATTTATACATTCGGGCATCAAGGCGGGGGAACTTTTCAAAAATATTTTTGAGAGTGACAGTGTCACCTGACTTATAAACTTTTTCAATTTGGGAAAGAGTGATGGTTTGAAACTTATTTAAAGCATTAGTTCGATGTTTACCGCGAAGGAAAGGAAGACGCTTTATCCAGGACTTCTTGATTTTAGTACCATCAAAAGTTAATTTGGTGCTTCCCCGAACTTTGTCACCTTTGGCTCCCCGACCGGTAGTGTGACCACCGACTCCGGAACCAATACCCCGACCACGTCGCTTAGCAGACTTGGAGACTATTGGTTTGAGGTGACTTAAAATATTCATGTGATTATTTAATGTCTTAATGACTTAATGATTTTAGAGCCCTAAAAGTTGCCCAAACATTAACCGATTTATTTCTGGAACCAATAATTTTACTGACGAGGTCTTTAATCCCGGCCAATTCAACCACAGATCTAACCGGACCGCCGGCGATTAAACCGCTTCCTTTTTTACCGGGGCGAAGTAAGATAATGGCACCTTTAAATTTAATTTTAAGGGAAGAGCCGATAGTTCCGTCAACAATAGGGACAGTAAACATTGATTTTTGGGCTCGTTTGATAGCTTTTTGGATAGCGTCGGCGACACTTTTGGCTCGGCCGTGACCAACACCAACCCGGGATTTCTTGTCACCGGAAACTACCAGGGCGGTGAAGGCGATTTGGTTGCCGCCTTTGGTCTTTTTAGAAACCCGTTTGATTTTAACAACTTTTTCAGTAAATTCAGAAACCGGTTTCTGAAATCTTTCAAAAGCACCTCTTTTATTATTTTGATTGTTATCCATATTCTAAAAATCTAAACCTCCGGCGCGGGCGGCATCGGCTAGAGCCTTGACCCGACCGTGATAACGATAAAGACCGCGATCGAAACGAATTTTAGTTATTTTCTTTTTTAAGGCTAGAGCCGCTATGGCAGTACCAACAGCTTCGGCTTGTTTTAACTTTGTCATTTTGGCAAGTTTTAGGGTTTTGGAAGAAGTGGAAACGAGAGTTTTGCCGTGTTTGTCGTCAATTATCTGAACCCAAATATGACAGTTACTTCGGTGGACGGATAAACGGGGAACGCCAAGATTGAGTTTGATTTTACTTCTGACCCGAGCTAGACGACGAAGTTTTTGATTATGAACAATAGTCATTTTATTTAGGCTTTGGCGGTTTTGCCGGCTTTTAATTTAATAAATTCGTTTAGATAGCGAATGCCTTTACCTTTGTAAGGTTCTGGTGGTTTAATTTTTCGGATATTGCTGCCAACTTGACCGACAACAGTTCGGTCGGGACCGGTAACAGTAACCTTGGTATCTTCGGCAACCTGAATAGTTATCCCCTTGGGGGCGGTGATAAATACCGGATGAATAAAACCGGCCGATACACTCAATTTATCGCCAGTAATCGATGCTTTGTAACCGGTACCCCGAATCTCTAAATTTTTAACCCAAGGAGTAACGACACCAGTCACCATATTGTTTAAATGAGCCCGAGTAGAACCGTGACAGGATTTAGTGATTTTGTCGTTGGTTTCACGGGAAACAGTTATTTTTTTATCCTTGATGTCAATGTTAATTTTTAGCGGCAAATTTAGGAATAATTCACCTTTGGGACCAGTAATTTTGACAATACGATTGTCAACCGTAACGGTAACACCGTCAGGGATAGAAATAGTTTTGTTACCAATTCGAGACATATGTAATTAATTTCTAATTTCTAATATCTAATGTCTAATTAATATAAAAAATAATTTAAATATTCTAAAAATAATGTTTTAATAAATTTCGGCGATGAGTTCGCCACCGAGTTTCTTGACAGCTGCTTCTTTTTGGGAAAGAAGACCACTGGATGTTGAAACAATAATTAAGGACTTTGGAGTTTTTCCCCAAGGAAGAGAAGAGTGTTTACTGTAGAGACGACGACCGGGCTTGGACATAATATCGACACTATGGATCTGGGGAGAAGTAATAGTAAAACTTCTTTTGTCGGTAGTAACAGAAAAATCCTTGATAAAACCATGGGACCGAAGAATTGTCAGGATGTTTTGAGAATTTGAAGAAAAAGGGGCAGAAATAATTTTCTTGCCGCTCCTAGAAGCGTTTTTGATTCGAATGAAAAGATCACAGGAAAGTGAGTTGATCATATTAAAAACTGGCTTTTCTGACACCGGGTAACATGCCGGCATCAGCTAATTTTCTAAAACAAAGTCGACAAAGACCAAAGAGACGAATATAGGCCCGACCGCGACCACAGATGTGACAACGATTGTGGTAGCGAGTTTTATAAGGAAGCTTTTTTAGTTCCCTAATTTTTTTGGTTAGTCTGGCCATATTTTATTTTTGAAAAGGAAAACCCAAGGTGGATAATAACATTTTTGAATCAGCAATTGAAGCAGCGGTGATGTTGAGAGTAATTTCAAGACTACGGATTTTACTAACATTATTTAAATTAACTTCAGGAAAATATGTCTGATCGCGAATAGTAAGAGAGTAATTACCATTTTGATCGAATTGAGTGTTACCCATCCCTTTAAAATCACGAAGCTGGGGTAAAACTAAATTAAAAAGTTTTTCAACAAAGTGGTACATCCTAATCCCGCGGAGGGTGACTTTTAGGGCCAGCGGGTCATTTTGACGGAGTTTAAAAGTGGAAATTGATTTTTTGGACCGGGTAACAGCCGGTTTTTGACCGGCAATAGCCGTCAGTTCTTTTTCAGCGGCTAAAAGTGCTTCCTGCGATTCCCTAGCTTCGGCTACCCGATAATTGAGAACGACTTTATTTAGACGAGGTAAAGAGAAAAAGTTTTTGGGGGAACCAAAATTTTTGATCAGTAATTTATTAATTTCGGGAGGGGTGTAAATCATATTTATTTTTTGTTTTGAGTTAATGGAGTTTTGCACTTTCGGCAAATTCTTAATTTGTGGCCAGCTTTATCGATAGTGTAGGCAACCCGAACCGGTTTTTGACAACCTGGGCAAAGAAGAATAACTTTAGATGAGAGAAGTGACCTCTCCTTTTCAATAATCCCACCCTTTTGGTCTTTACTTGACTTGAGATGTTTTTTGAAAAGATTGAGTCCCTTAACAACGACTTTTCCGGTTTTGGGAAAACTTTTGATAACTTCCCCAGTTCTACCTTTGTCTTTACCAATAAGAATTTTAACGTGGTCTCCAGTTAAGATTTTCATTTTAATATACCTCCTTGGCCATAGAGGCAATTTTTGTAAAACCTGCATCTTTAATTTCTCGGGCAATAGGGCCAAATATACGGGTACCCCGAGGATTATTTTGAGTGTCGATGATAACTCCGGCATTGTCGCTGAAACGGATATAAGAGCCATCTTGTCGCCCCATTTCTTTTTTGGTCCGAACGATAACGGCTCTGACTTTTTCTTTTTTCTTGACTAAAGCATTGGGGATAGCTTCTTTGACCACTCCCAAAACAATATCGCCGATACCGGCCTGTTTATGCTTGGAGCCGACATAAATATGCATTATTTGGAGGGCTTTAGCTCCGCAATTATCAGCCGGATGAATAATGGTTCGAAGTTGTAACATAATTTAGATAAAAAGATAAAAAGATAAAAAGATAAGTAGTGAAGAAAAAATATTAGTCATTATTTAATTATTTCAATAGTAGTAAATCTTTTGGTTTTGCTTAAAGGCCTAACTTCGCGGATTCTAACTAAATCGCCAACCTTGGCACCAAGATTATTCTCAGCATAAAGCTTTTTGTGACGCTTGACGATTTTTTGATAAAAGGAGTGGCGAAATTTATAGTCAAGAGAAACTACGATAGTATTGGTCATTTTGTCAGAGGTAATAGTGCCGGTAAATATTTTGCCGGTAATTTTATTTAGTTTTGACATCTTGGTGATTTTTAATAAGAGAAGAAAGCAAACTTATTTCGAAACGGAGTTTTTTAAAAACAGAAGTGTCTTTAAGACTACCTAAAAATTGTTTGGTCTTGGCCTCAAAAAGAGTTTTCTTTTTCTCGGTTAGAAGTTTGATTGCTTCCGGAACTGATTTTTGGTTCATGGCTATTTTATCAGATTTTCTCATATTTTAGAAACAATTTTAGTAACTATGGGTAATTTTGCACCGGCCAGTTTGAGGGCAAGATGAGCTTCCTTTTCGGAAACACCGGTAATTTCAAATAAGATTCGACCCGGGCGAACAACGGCCACATAACCTTTGACATCACCTTTGCCAGCACCCATGGTTCCTCCGCCTGCTTTCTCGGTTACGGGTTTATCGGGAAAAATCCGAATCCACATCCGACCATTTCTTTTGGTGGCGTGGGCGATGGTGCGACGGGCAGCTTCAATTTGATTGCTGGTGACCCAACCACAAGCCATAGCCTTGAGACCATAATCACCAAAATTTACCAGTGAGCCGGCTGAAAGACCACGCATTCTCCCCCGGAAAGCTTTTCGATATTTAGTCCGTCCTGGTTGCAACATATATTTAAGCTAGACAGAGAAAAACTTTAATACCGATGTAGCCGGAACGGGTAAGACATGGTTGTTCAAAATAGTCAATGTGGGAACGGATGGTACTTAAAGGAACAGTGCCTTGAGAGAATTTTTCCCGACGGCTAATTTCAGCACCATTAATCCGGCCGGAAAGTACAACTTTAATTCCCTTGGCACCGGCACCCATAGATTTTTCCATGGCTCCCAAAATTACCCGACGATAAGACATCCGTTTTTGAAGCTGATAGGATATTTTTTCGGCAATGAGTTTGGCTGAAAAATCGACGTTTCTAAATTCTTCCACCTGAATATCAATGTTTATTTTGGCTGAAGAGCGGGTTAATAATTTTTGAATGTCATTTTTTAGGATTTCCAGCTCTTTACCGCCGCGACCGATAACTAAACCGGGACGAGAGACAATTAAAATTATTTTTATTTTTTTGGCTGAACGTTCGATTTTTGTGGCAACAATGCCAGCACTGGATAGCTTTTTTTGAATAAAATCACGGATCCGTTTGTCTTCTAAGAGAAGAATGGGATACTTATACTTGTTGGCAAACCAAGAAGATTGCCAGTCCGGGGCGGTAAGAGAAGTTTTTAATCTGAAAGATAATGGATTGACTTTTTGACCCATATTTAATTTTTTACCTGTCCTTTTAAAATAATAGTTAGCCGACTGTGGCGACGGGTGATAATACCACGAGCGAAGCGGGAACCGTGAGACTTGTCCATCCGTTTGGTTTTGGGACCTTCATTAACCATAAAAGAGACAAAAGAAAGTGTGTCAGGAAGGAGATGGTAGTTATTTTTGGCAGTAGCAATGGCAGTTTCCAGGGCTTTGGTTAAAATTCTTCCCGCTTTAGTATTGGTAAATTTAAGACAAGGTAAAACTTTTGACACCGGAACTTTTTTGATGGTATCAACCAAGAGACGAAGTTTACGGGGGGAAATTTGAAGATTTTTGTCCATAAATTTGGACTCTTTAAATTCCGGTGGGGCGGCTATAATTTTGGGAACAATCGGTTTTGAATTTGCCTTAGAAATTGTCATATGTTTTTAGGTTTTTTCGATAACCCGTTTCACTACTCGGCCATGACCTTTAAAAGTTCGAGTGGGAGAAAATTCGCCCAAACGGTGACCGACCATATCTTCGGTGATATAAACATTAATAAATTTACGGCCATTATGAACGCCAAAATTTCGACCGACAAATTCGGGAGTAATTTGACAGCGACGAGAATATGTATTGACGGCGTCTTTGGTTTTAGCAATTTTTTCTAAAAGACGGGGATCGATATAGGGACCTTTTTTGCTGGATCGGGACATATGTTAAATTTCTAATTTCTAATGTCTAATGTTTAATGTTTAATATCTAAAATTTTTAATTAAATTAATAAAAATATATAAATATAAGTTACTTCCGATGTTTAATAATTAAACGGTTGGAGTGTTTTTTACGTTTACGAGTAATTTTCCCCATAGCCACCTTACCCCAAGGAGTTTTGGGATTCATACCAATTGAAGACCGGCCTTCGCCGCCGCCATGTGGATGGGAACGGGGATCCTGAGCCACACCACGAACAGAGGGACGAATCCCCCGATGGCGACTGTCCCCGGCTTTGGTCATTTTTTGATTGGAGTGGTCAATATTACTGACTTGGCCAATAACGGCGGTGCATAAACTCGAAAAAATACGGATTTCACCTGAGGGTAATTTAACAATGGCTTTATCTTCCTCAACACTTTGTAAATAAGCGGCAGAGCCGGCACTTTTAATTAGTTGGGCTTGAGACCCAGGACGGTATTCCAAACAATGAAATGGAGTGCCGACGGGAATATTTTTTAGGGATAACTTATTGCCGTCTTTGATGGGAGCAGTGTCGGAATAAACAACCGTGTCGCCAAGTTTTAAAAGACTGGTGGCCAGAATATATTTTTTAGTGCCGTCAGTGTACGCCAATAGGGCGATTTTGGCGGTGCGGTTGGGATCGTATTCAATAGAAACAACCCGGGCTTGGATATCTTTTTTGGCTCTTTGCCAATCAATAAGCCGGAGAAACCGTTTGTGTTCGCCGCCTCGATGGCGGGTAGAAACATGACCGGATGCATCACGACCACTTTGTTTCTTTTTGATGGAAAATAATTTATTTCTGGTCATTTTTGAGTGTTAAAAGATCAATCTTTTGATCTGCAGGAATGGTAATAACGGCTTTTTTGACATCAGCGCGGGATGAGGACTTTCGAGTTTTCCAATTGGTTTTTATCTTGCCACCAATCCGATAGGTGTTAACTTTGAGTGGTTTTATACCAAAATAATGAAAAAATTCGGAAGCAATATTTATTTTGGAGGCATCAAATTCGACGACAAAAGAATATTTTCCTTTACTCTGGGCGCTAATTGCTTTCTCGGTAACAAGAGGTCGTTTGATAAACATAATTATTTTAGTTTGTTAATAGCTTTTTTTGAAAAGATTAAGAAATTTTGAGATGACAGATTATGGGGGTTTAAGGATGATAAAGAAAGTAGGGTAAATCCCGGTATATTTCTAAAAGCTCTTTTAATGGAAGGGAGGGTTTTGGTAGTTATGATACCAATTTGACGACTGCCAGCTAATAGTGAATTCTCTTTCCCGAGTTTGTCAATAAAATCCCAAGCGATTTTAGTTTTGGGGGTAATAGAGCTGAATTTTTCAACGGCTAACATGGACTTGTTGGTGGCAAATTTGGAAAGAACTGAATTTAGGGCCACAATTTTCATCCTTTTGGTAAGTTTGAGTTTGAAATTTTGATCACCCCGAGGTCCATGAGCACTACCCCCTCCGACAAATTGAGGGGCCTTGGCAGTACTGTGACGGGCTCGGCCGGTTCCTTTTTGAGCCCATATTTTTCGATTAGTACCGGCAATTTCGCCGCGATGTTTGGTTTTGGCGTGGGCACTACGACTACGGCTTTGAAGAACCCGAATAGCCTGAGAAACTAAGACTTCATTTATTTTGACATCAAAGACAGATTTGGATAAATTTAAATCCCTGATTTTCTCTCCCGAAAGATTATAGAGATCAGTTTTCATATTATTTTTTGAGGGTAACCCAGGAGTTAAATGCTCCGGGAACTGAACCGCTAACATAAATTAGGGAAGATTCTTTGTTGATAGAAATTACTTTTAGACCAGAAATAGTCTTGGTGGCATTACCATAATGACCCGGCATTTTTTTACCTTTGACTACTTTACCCGGGGTTTGAGCACCAATTGAGCCGGGAGCCCGAACGCGGTCGGATTGACCGCCGGTTACCGGTTGACGATGAAATCCCCATCTTTTAATGACACCGGCAAACCCACGACCCTTACTTTTGGCAGTGGCAGAAATGACATCTCCGGGCGAAAAAACGGAATCGATGGAAAGATCTGAGTTTATTTCGGGAAGAGTCTTGGAGACCGGCAAAAATTCCTGGTGACTCTTGACACTAAAAGCAACCTGGACAGCCTGATATCCATCTTTGGCAACAGTTTTTATAGCCGTCACTTTGACTGGTTTAGCCAAAAGGGTGGTCACACCGATCCGTTTACCAGCAGAGTCGTAAACACTGGTCATAGCCTTCTTTTTGGCAATAAATCCTCTTAGCATAAGCTGTTTTACATTTTAACTTCGACTTCGACTCCGGAGGGCAAATCCAAATGTTGAAGACTGTCAACAGTACGCAGACTAGTCGAAGTTATGTCGATTAACCTCTTGTGAGTCAACACTTCGTAGTGCTCACGAGCGTTTTTATCGGTATGTGGACTAGTCAAAACAGTAATAAGTTTACGGCTGGTAGGAAGAGGAATGGGTCCTTGAACACTGGCACCGGCGGTGACGGCAGCTTCGACAATTTTGACAGCCGCCTCATCAATAAGACGATGATCAAAGGATTTGAGGCGGATTCTAATGCGGGTGCCTTTCATTAATCTAAAATTTCTAATTTCTAATTTCTAAAGAAATTAAACTTATTCTTTTAATTATTAATTATTAAAATGTTATTTTATTAAATTGTTTTTCCCCCGCTGGAGCGGGGGTAAATTTTATTTAATAATTTCGGTGATAGCACCGGCGCCGACGGTTAGACCGCCTTCGCGAATAGCGAAACGGAAACCTTTCTCCATGGCGACCGGTTTAATTAATTTAACCGAAACATTGGCATTGTCTCCGGGCATGACCATTTCGACACCTTCGGGAAGAGTAACTTCACCGGTAACATCGGTGGTTCGGATAAAGACCTGGGGACGGTAGCCAGTAAAGATAGGAGTATGTCGACCGCCCTCTTCTTTTTTAAGTAGATAAATTTCGGCCTTAAATTCAGTGTGGGGAGTAATGGTACCGCCCTTGGCTAAAACCTGACCGCGTTCGATATCATCTTTTTCAACACCCCGCAAAAGAATTCCAACATTGTCACCGGCTTGACCTTGGTCAAGTGATTTATGAAACATTTCCACCCCGGTAACCACCACTTTTTTGGTATCACGAAGACCGACAATTTCCACTTCATCGTTGACTTTGATAATTCCCCGCTCAATTCTACCGGTGGCAACAGTACCACGACCCTTAATAGAAAAGACGTCCTCGATGGGCATCAAAAAGGGCTGGGTAAGTTCACGTTTGGGTTCGGGAATATAGGTATCCAGGGCTTCCATCAATTTTTTAATAGATTCAACCCCTTCGGCGTCGCCGTTGAGGGCCTTAAGAGATGAGCCGCGAATAATAGGGATTTCATCACCGGGATATTTGTATTTTTTAAGAAGGTCGCGGATTTCCATCTCAACCAGATCCAAAAATTCCGGATCGGTAACCAAATCACATTTGTTTAAATAAACCACCAGAGCCGGAACGTTGACCTGTCGAGCCAACAAAACGTGTTCCCGGGTTTGAGGCATAGGACCATCCGGGGCGGAAACGACAAGAATGGCTCCGTCCATTTGAGCGGCACCGGTAATCATGTTTTTGACATAATCAGCATGTCCGGGACAATCAATGTGAGCATAGTGACGTTTATCAGTTTCGTATTCAACGTGGGAAATCGCAATAGTGACAATTTTGTTGGCGTCACGGACAGTGCCGCCTTTAGCAATGTCCGCATAGGACTTAGCGTTGCCTTGAACTTTAGTAATGGCCGCAGTTAAGGTAGTTTTGCCGTGGTCGACGTGACCGATGGTGCCGACATTAACGTGGGGCT
>PEWA01000023.1:0-3490 GCA_002780135.1 Candidatus Shapirobacteria bacterium CG06_land_8_20_14_3_00_40_12 | reverse complement strand
CTGCCATATTTTTATATTTTTTAAATGTCTTCCGAAGATTTCGGAAAATTTATAACAAGAAAGATTATACATTATTCCACTATCGAAAAATAGCGGAAAACGCTTTAGAATTGTATCAACAGGTGACTAGCTTTGCAATATGGCTAATTTGCCTTATGGGCATCTCCCCTTGACCCTCCAAAGGCGGGCAGGCAGGGGCGACAGAAAATTGATCAGTAAATTTCGGAGGATCGTCAACAAACACAGGTTATTTTCATTTTTATTGAAACATTATTAAAAACATTTCGTCATTGCGGGGAGGCTTGGCGACGAAGCAATCTCGCTGGAATTGGCACTGTCATTGATATTTTTTATAGAGTCGTTATTAAATTTAGTAGAGACGTTGTTAAGTATACGTAGAGACGTTGTTAAGTATACGTAGAGACGTTGTTAAGTATACGTAGAGACGTTGTTAAGTATACGTAGAGACGTTGTTAAGTATACGTAGAGACGCGCGATCGTGCGTCTCTACAAAATGTTATCGATAGAATTTATCTTTTTCCCAATTGGCGACATTATTTCGGATATATTGTTTTGTAATAATCAGTTGCTGATCGTCTTTAACGATTTCATCATGGAATCGTGATTGCCAGGCAAAAAACATACTATGTTGATTACACATACGTGTAACAGAGGATTTGAATTGACTAACGATCTTGGGGATTGTTTGGTTTGACTTTATAGCCAATCGGTGAAAATGAAAACTTTGATATTTTTTATGTAGAGACGTTGGGGGTGTTTGTAGAGACGCGCGATCGTGCGTCTCAACAGATTTTAATTGAAGAGGTATCGTTTCCATGAGGATGTGGAGATGATTGGGCATGACAACATAATCCAATATTTTTACATTTAAGAAATGTTTGGGGATATCGACGATACATTGTTGAGCAATTTGGCCACGAAGAGATAAACACATTTTGTTTTCAATGATTTTTCCAAAGAATTTATTGTGGTTTAAGGTACAGATAGTGACGAAATAGATTCCGGGGGATGAATAATCCCAGTTTTTCAGACGAGATGACTCAATAGAAAAACGATCGGCAAATTTAGAAGGGTCATCAACAGGCACAAAAAGATTTTATTCTTTTTTGTCGGTGGTTTTGATGGTCAGTTTTTCCTGGATGTCGCGGGGGACGGGATCGTAATGGCTGGGCTCCATATAAAAAGAACCGCGGCCTTGAGTCAAAGATCGAATAACAGTAGCGTAACCCCGAACTGTTTCAAGAGGAATGGTGGCGACAACGGTAGTAAAACCAAAAGAATCAGTGGTGCCACCAATTTGACCACGACGGGAAGACAGATCGCCAATGACGGTGCCCAAAAAGTCAGAAGGAGTGGCTACCTCCATTTTCATGATAGGTTCAAGAATCAGGGGACGGGCGAGGGCGACAGCGTCTTTAATGGCATAGGCACCGGCTAATTTAAAGGCCTGTTCGGACGAATCAACATCATGATAGGAACCGTCATAGACAGTTATTTTAATGTCAGTACAGGGATAACCGGCAATAATTCCTTTAAGTAAAGTTTCCCGGACACCTTTTTCAATGGCCGGAATGAAATTACTGGGAATTACTCCGCCTTTGATACCATTGACAAACTCAACACCTTCACCACGAGCTTTGGGTTCGACTCGAATTTTACAGTGGCCATATTGACCATGACCACCGGATTGATGAATATACTTTCCCTCACCTTCGGCTGTTTCAGATATGGTTTCCCGATAAGCTACTTGGGGAACACCAGTTTTGACGTTGACGCCAAATTCCCGCTTTAAACGATCAACCACTATTTCCAAATAGAGTTCACCCATGCCGGCAATAATTGACTGCCCGGTTTCCTGATTGTAGGAAACCTTAAAGGTGGGATCTTCCTGGGTGAGGCGGTTTAAAGCTTGACTCATTTTTTCCTGATCATCAGTAGTTTCCGGCTCGATTGACAGCGATATTACCGGGTCGGGGAATTGAATTGGAGACAAAGAAATTGGAGAGTTTTTGTCACAGAGAGTATCACCGGTATAGGATTCCTTAAGACCAATACAGGCAATAATTTCTCCGGCGAAACCTTCTTCAATCCCCTCTCTTTTGTCGGCATGCATTAATAAGAGGCGGCCGATACGTTCGCTTTTTTTACGGGTAGAATTGTACACTTCAGTGCCGGTTTTGACGATACCAGAATAAACCCGGACATAGGACAGAGTGCCGACATGGGGATCGGATTGAACTTTAAATAATAGACCGGAAAAAGAATCATTGTTTTCGGGTCTTCTTAATATTTTGTCGCCGGTATTAACATCAAAACCTTCAATCGGAGGTAGATCGATAGGTGAAGGTAGATAATCAATAATGGCGTCAAGAATCGGATGGATGCCTTTGTTGCGCCAAGCGGCACCACAGAAAACCGGAAAAAGTTTACGAGCAATAGTGGCACGTCTCAGGGCAGCCTTTAACTCGGGAACAGAAATATTTTCTTCATTTAAATATTTTTCCATAAGAACATCATCGGTACCGGCAATCTTTTCCACCATGTGAGCCCGGGCGGCCGTTGCCGCGCTCGCATACTCGGGCGTGACATCTTTTACTGTGAACTCCATACCTTCGGGATCTTTGTCATAGACAATCATTTTCATTTCCATTAAATCAATGACGCCTGTGTGGGCATGTTCTTCGCCGATGGGCAGAACTACCGCAACAATGGGGGCCCGAAGTTTTTGGGTGATGGAATCGAGAGTTTTTTGAAAAGAGGCACCGACTTTATCCATTTTATTAACAAAGGCAATCCGGGGAACGCCGTATTTGTCGGCTTGACGCCAAACAGTTTCACTCTGCGCCTGAACACCGGCGTTACCGTCAAAAATCATAATGGCGCCGTCAAGAACCCGTAGGGACCGTTCAACTTCGGCGGTAAAATCAACGTGGCCGGGGGTGTCGATAATATTAATACGATATTGCTTCCAAAAGGTGGTAATACAGGCTGATTGGATGGTGATTCCCCGTTCCCGCTCTTGAATCATGGAATCGGTGGTGGTAGTACCTTCATCAACTGAACCAATTTTGTGAATTTTGCCGGTGTAGAAAAGTAGGCGTTCGGTGGTGGTGGTTTTGCCACCGTCAATATGGGCAATTATGCCGATATTCCTGACTTTGTCCATGGTTACGATTCTATTTTTGGTGACCTGAATGGCATCGGGCATACAATTAATTTTCAATTATCAATTACGAATTACGAATTATGAATCGCGAGTTACGAATTGAAGATAAATTTTTTTTATAAATAAATATAGTTTATTTTATACCTAAAGTATAAACATAGTATCATAGCAATGGGAAAATAGTTTTACAATGGCTGGTATAATTTGGAAGTGGAAAAAAAAAGATAGCTGTTGTCGGCGGGAGAATAACCGGATTGGTGGCGGGATATCGGTTGAATAAAAAAATAGGTGGTACCGTTTTTA